>JALVLL010000161.1 GCA_027027485.1 Candidatus Bipolaricaulota bacterium
GCCTTGGCCCGCACCACCTTGTACTCCCCGGTCTCCATGTTCCAGAGGACCGCGCCGTTGACGCGACCCTCGGGGGAGGTGAGGAGCTCCACCGCGGGATAGAACTCAAGGAGCATGAAACCACGGTTGCGGAACTCGTCCCGGATCACCCGGAGCTCCTCCATCCCGGTGTAATCCCGGGCGGCGTGCATCCTGGGCCGGGAGGTGCCCCCGCCCCAGTCCTCCACGAACTCCCCGTTCTCGTCCCGATCGAAGAGGCAGCCGAGCTCGGTGAGCCACTTCATGATGAAGGGGGCATCTTCCACCAGCGCCCGGAGGACGTCGGGTTTGTTGGTGAAGTGCCCCCCGCCGTAGGCGTCCAGGAAGTGGATCACGGGGGAATCGTAGGGCTTGTCGGCGGCCTGGGTCCCGCCCTGGGCCATGATGGAGTTGGAGTCCCCGTGGCGGAGCTTGGTGGCAAGGAGTATCCGATCCGGGGGGATCCCCTCCTCGTTGGCCCACAGGGCGGCCATGGTGCCGGCGAGGCCCCCGCCCAGGATGAGGATGTCCACGTCGTAGTCCACCTGAAGGTCCAAGCGATCGAAGTCCAAAAGCGGGTAGGCCTCCAGGAGATCGGCCACCTCGTTGGGGGCGATGTCGCCCTTGTTGGGGCCCACCTTCAAGGGGCGTTTCCCCCCGGGAGCGTAGTCGGGATGGAACCGGAGGACCTCCTCCCGCTCCTCCATGGTCATCGCCGGGGGAGGGCCTCCCTCCATGCGCCGGGCGCGGGTCTCGTGGACCTTCTCGGTGGACTCCCGCATGTATTCGGGATAGCCCTCGATGAGCTTCAATCCCTCGGCCATCTTCATCTCCTTTCCCATCACCCGTCACTACTTGAGGCCGCCCTTCTCGCGCTGCTCCTTCTTGTAGAGCTCCTCTATCTCCTCGCGGCCCAGGGACATGATCCGCTGGAATTCCTCCTCGTATTTGCCCTCGCTGATCTTCCTCACCCGCTCCTCCACGTGTTTGGGGACGGGGAGGGTTTTCCCGTAGAGCCTCCGCGCCAGCTGGGCCGCGTGATAGTGGACGATCTCCGCGGGGCACCGGATGGAGCAGAGGCCGCATTGGATGCAGTCGAAGGAGAGCTCCGTCACCGCCTCGAGGTCCCCCCTCAGGGCCGCCTGGATGTAATCCATCACCTCGAGCTCCTGGGGGCATGCCTTGGTGCAGGTGTTGCAGGCGACACACCGGGCGAGCTCGGGGAAGTACTTGAGGAGGGTGGTGCCCGAGGGCTCTTCCTCCTCGATCCTGTAGGTGGGCTTTTCCGCGGGAGCGAAGGGGATCTGGACGAGGTACATCCCGTCCTCCACCCGGGTCTGGCACGCCAGGGCCGCCTTCAGGCGCCAGTCCCCGGCCACGCGGTAGACCGTGGCGCAGGCGCCGCAGAAACCGGCCCGGCACCCCGCCCCCCGGACGAAACGGTATCCGGCGTACTCGATGGCCTGCATCAGGGTGATGTCCGCCGGGACCTTGTAGGCCTTGCCCATGATGTAGATGGTCACCCAGTGTTTCACGTCGGCATCCTCGATCCCGGTGATCACCGCTTCGTTGGCCTCACGGATCCGCTCCATGATCTCCTGGCCCATCTCTCAACCTCCCACGCGCTGCGCAAGCACCGGCCGGGGGTCTATGGCCGCCCCCTCGAACCCCAGTTCTTCATCCTGTACCCCCAACGCGAACGCCAAAAGCTGGGTGAAGTAGATCACGGGGATCCCGTTACGCGCCCCCTTTTCCTCCCGCGTATTCGGAAGTTGGTGTTGTTCCAGGTTATAGGTGCACAGGGGGCAGCTCGTCACGATGAGGTCCGCCCCCCGGCGCGCCGCCGCCCCCACGATCTCCCGGACCCGCTCCCGGGCGATCCAGGGGTTGGACACCGTCTGGTACGCGCCGCAACACTCCACCTTGTGGGGGGAATCCACCGCCTCCGCCCCCAGGTACTCGAAGAGAAGCTCCATCACCTCGGGCCGGTCGGGGTCGTCGATCCCCACCTCCCGGGGGCGGAGCAACATGCACCCGTAATACGGGGCCACCCTCAACCCGTAAAGGGGACGTTCCACCTTGGCCTCGATCTCTTCGTATCCGATCTCGTCCCGGAGGAGCTGCAGGAGATGCAGGACCTCTACGCCCCCTTCGTAATCGGGCTCCTCATCCATGAAGGCGTTTATGCGCCGGAGCCTCTCGGGGTCCTCCGCCACGAAGAGGCTCGAGCGCCTCAAGGTGTTGTAGCACATGGCGCAGAGGGCGACGAGCTTCTCCTCCCCAAGCTCCTGCACCCGGATGAAGTTCCTCACCGGGGCCACATGCCGCATGAGGTCGTCGGAGGAGAGGGAGTAGACGGTGCCACAGCAGTTCCAACGGGGAAGCTCCGCAAGCTCCCACCCGAGCTTTTCCAACGCGGCCCTGGCCGCCCGCTCGAACCCCGCGGCCTGATCCTTCAGCGCACAGCCGGGAAAATACGGAATCCTCGTCATCTCCACCCACCCATCACGGGGTAAGTTTCCTCGTCGCCCCCACCAAAGCGATCTGGGGAACGCCCGGCGGTATCTCCCGCCACGTGAGGCCCGTCTCGCCCTTCCGCAGGACAAGGAGCCTCAGGGCCTCCATCACCTTGGCGATATCCACCCCTTTGGGACACCGCACCTCGCACGCCAGGCATGAAGCACAAACCCACGGGGACCTCGACTCGAGCACCCGTTCGTCCCCAAGCTGCAGAAGCCGCAGTACCTCCGCCGGGAGGAGGTCCATCCCCGTGGTGAAGGGGCACCCGGCCGAACACTTCCCGCACTGATAGCAGGCGAACACATCCTCCCCCGAAAGCTCCTCCACCCGACGCACGAACTCCGGCTCCCTCGAGGGTATCCGCAACGCGTCACCCTTTATGACTTCAGCCACCGTTCCACCTCCTCAAGAGCCCGGGGGAGCGCCGCCTCCACCTCCGGGGAAAGCCCCTCGCCGAAGGGGGGATCCGCCGGGACCCCGATGGCAAGGACCTCCACCTCCGGCACCTCCTCCCCCGCCAGCTTCAACGCATCCAGGGCCGCCCGGAGACCCACCCCGTGGAAGTACCCGGCACGGGCGGGAAACTCCTGGAGGGAATACCTTCTCACCCCACCCACCGGAAGCCACGGGGCGGCGTCCACGATGAGCACCCGCCCGTAACCCCGCATCGCCTCCGCCAGCCGCACCCCATCGTGAACGGCCTCGATAAGGTCGACTTGTGATGGGTGATGGGCGATGGGTGATGATGGGTTTTGGGAATTATGTCCGTCACTCATCACACGTAACCCATCACCTCTCAGCAACCGAAGCAGGGCGATCCCGGCCCCGTCGTCGGTCCGGTATGGATTCCCCAGGGCAACGATCGCCCTAGTGCACAACGCGTTTTTTGAGCTTCCCATCGCTCCCATAGATCTCCACTGCAAGGGGCATCTCCCCGGGAAGGAAATGGGTGGCGCACGCAAGGCACGGGTCATACGCCCGGAACGCCATCTCCACTCGGTTGAGGAGGGACTCGTCCCACACCCCGTCCTCCGCCAGATACTTGGCCATGGCCTTCACCGAGAGCCCGATCCCGGCGGCGTTGTGGGTGGTGGCAACGATCATGTTGGCGAACTCAACGATCCCTTCCGCGTCGAGTTTGTAATGATGGAACAGGGTCCCGCGGGCGGCCTCCACCACGCCGATCCCCTCC
>JALVLL010000162.1 GCA_027027485.1 Candidatus Bipolaricaulota bacterium
GGTGAAGAGGGAGCGCGTCCGGGCCCTGGAGGAGCTCTCCCGGAGGACCTCCCTTGAGGTCAGGCGGCGGTTCCTGGGAAAGGTCCTCCACCCGGTCCTGGAGACGAGGCGCGACGGGACCTGGATCGGCCATGCCGAGAACTATATCATTGTGGCCCTATCCCCGGACAGTCTTCCCGAGGGACCCAAGCGGGGTACAATCTTCCCCGTGCGGATCACCGAGATAAGGGAAGAAGATACCGTGGGGGTGATACAGGATAACCAAGACCTGGGAGATAGAGCTCGATAGCCCCGAGGTAGCGGTCGGGGTATTGGGACAATACGATCGAAACCTCCGCTTGATAGCCAAGGAGTTCCCCAACACGCGCATCATCGCCCGGGGGAACAGGATCGTGGTGGAGGGCGACGATGAGGAGGTGGAGCGCCTCCAGATACTTTTCGAGAAGCTCGCCGAGGCGGCGCATTCCAAGCACCCCCCTTCCCTGGAGGAGGTCAAGTACCTGGTGAGCCAGGTGAAGGAGGGAGGGGAGCTCGACGGCGTCCTCACCGACATCATCCAGATAACCCACTGGGGCGAGGCGATCCGTCCCAAGACCGAGGGGCAGCGCCGGTATGTCAAGGCCATCCACGAGAACGATGTGGTCTTCGCCATAGGCCCCGCCGGGACCGGGAAGACCTATCTCGCCGTGGCCTGTGCCATCGACTACCTAAAGAAGGGAAAGGTGAAGCGGATCGTGCTGACCCGGCCAGCGGTGGAGGCCGGGGAGGAGCTGGGGTTCCTGCCGGGGGACATCCTCCAGAAGGTGCACCCGTACCTCAGGCCCCTCTACGACGCCATCTACGACATGATCCCCGGGCGGGAATTCGAGCAGTGGATGACCCACGGGAAGATCGAGATCGCGCCGCTCGCTTACATGCGCGGCCGGACCCTGAACCACGCCTTCGTGATCCTGGACGAGGCCCAGAACACCACCCACACCCAGATGAAGATGTTCCTGACGCGGCTCGGGTTCGGTTCCAAGGCGGTGGTAACCGGGGATATCACCCAGGTGGACCTCGTGGGAAGGACCTCTGGGCTCAGGGAGGTGATCGAGATCCTCTCCGGTATCCCCGGCATCGCCTTCGTTTACCTGGACCGGCGGGACGTGGTGCGTCACCCGCTGGTCAAGGAGATCATCGAGGCCTATGAACGATACGAAAAAGCCAAGCAAAAACGGGAAGCGGGAAAAGCCTCCCTCGCTGATACCCCAAGTTGAGCCCCCCAGGGCGGAAGTCCTCCTGGTCCTTTTGGCCATAGGGGGATTTTCCGTCCTGTGGTGGAGGGAGGGGGCGAGGATAGCCCCCTGGTACGTGCCCCTGGGCGGACTCATGGCCGGGGGCGGTGCCCTGCTTTCCCTGAAGCCCCTCCTGCGCTTCGGGAAGCGGGCGGAGCACTTCTGGTTGGGCTCGATCCTCCTCGGGGTCGCGGCCACGGTCCTCTTGAGCGCCGGATCGAGGTTCATCGTCCCCTGGGGGGCGTTGGCCGGGCTCGGGGCGATGTTCTTCGGGGCCGAGTTCGGGATCCTCACCCTGCTCCCCTTGGCGGCCTGGGGCGTCGTGTACCTCGGCCCCTGGCCCGCGACGGCCGGCCTCCTCGGGGGCCTGGTCATGGCGGTCCTCCTCCCCAAGGTGAGGAGGGCGCGGGACCTCATGTTCTACGGGGCCATCGCGGGGGGTGTCTCGGGGTCCTTCGCCCTGGCCTTCATCGGCGAGGCCGGCCCCTCGGGGGTCATCGCGGCGCTGGCCACGGGCCCCCTGTCGAGCCTCTTCATCTGGACCGCGATCCCGGTGGCCGAGAGGCTTTTGGATAGGACCAGTCCCCTGACCCTGGTGGAGCTCCTGGACCCCTCGCACCCGCTCCTCGAGAGGCTCCGGCGCGATGCCCCCGGGACCTACTACCACTCCCGTAACGTATCGGCCCTGGCCGAGGCCGCGGCCAAGGCCATCGGGGCCAACGCGCTCCTCGCCGCGGTGGGCGGCCTCTACCATGACATCGGGAAGCTCACCCGTCCGGACTTCTTCGTGGAAAACCAGGAGGGCTCCAATCCCCACGACGAGCTCAACCCCAGCCTCTCCAAGATCATCCTCCTCTCCCATGTAAAGGAAGGGGTGGAGCTCGCGAGGCAACACGGGCTCCTCGGGGACGTGGTGGCCTTCATCGCCACCCACCACGGCACCTCGGTGATGCGGTACTTCTCCGAGCGCGGCGCCGAGCAGGGCCTCTCCCCGCACGAGTTCCGCTACACAAGCCCCCTTCCCGATACCAAGGAGACCGCCATCGTGATGCTCGCCGATCCCCTGGAGGCGGCGGCCCGCACTAGAACCAAGGAGGAAATCCCCGAGCTCGTCGAGGCCCTGGTGGAGGAGCGCCGCGCCGATGGCCAATTGGACCGCGCCCCCCTCACCATGGCCGAGCTCACCAAGGTGAAACAGGCCTTCGTGAGGGTGCTGCAGGGGATGGCGCACCCCAGGGTGGCAAACTATCCCCTCTTTCAGGCAAAATGAGTTGAGATGACGGCGGTCGAACGGTCCCCCGAGGAACTCGAGCGGGTGAGAAAGAGGGTCGAGGAGCTGAGGGAGCTCATCCGCAAGTACGATTACTACTACTACGTCCTCAACCGCCCCCTGGTATCGGACGCGGAATACGACGCCCTCTTCCGGGAGCTCCAGGAGCTGGAGGAGAAGTACCCGGAACTCGTCACCCCGGATTCCCCCACCCAGAGGGTGGGGGCCCCGCCGGCGGAGGAGTTCCGCCAGGTCCGCCATGCCATCCCCATGCTCTCCCTCCAGAACTGCTTCACCGAGGAGGAGTTCCGGGAGTGGGACCGCAGGGTGAAGCGGATGCTGGGGACGGAGGAAGTGGTCTACGTCTGCGAGCCCAAGCTCGACGGGCTCGGGGTGGAGCTCGTCTACGAGAACGGCGTCTTCACCGTCGGCTCCACCCGGGGAGATGGGTACGTGGGCGAGGACGTGACCAACAACCTGAAGACGATAAAGCAGGTGCCCCTGCGGCTCCTTTCCGACGAGATACCGGTCCCGAAGCTCCTGGAGGTCCGGGGCGAGGTCTACATGGAAAAGGAGGATTTCAAGCGCCTGAACGAGGAGCGCGCTAAAAGGGGAGAGCCCCTCTTCGCCAACCCCAGGAACGCCGCGGCCGGGTCCCTGCGGCAGTTGGACCCTTCGGTCACGGCCTCACGCCCCCTCAAGGTCTTCTTCTACGGTCTGGGGAGGATCGAGGGGTATGAGATCCGCAGCCAAGAGGAACTCCTGAGGACCCTCCCCAAGTGGGGCCTTCCCGTAAACCCCCTCTGGGAGGTGTGCCGGGGGCCGGATGAGGCCATCGCTTTCTACAAAAAGGTCCTCGATATGCGGGAAGAGCTCCCCTACGAGGCAGACGGGATCGTGGTGAAAGTGAACGACTTCTCCCAGCGGGAGATCCTAGGGGAGATCGCCCGGGCCCCCCGCTGGGCCATCGCCTTCAAGTTCCCGGCCGAACAGAGGACCACCCGCGTCCTGGACATCGTGGTACAGGTGGGGCGGACCGGGGTGCTCACCCCCGTGGCGATCCTGGAGCCCGTCGAGGTGGGCGGCGCCACCGTCTCCCGGGCCACCCTTCACAACGAGGACGAGATCAGGAGGAAGGACATCCGTATCGGCGACTGGGTGATCGTCCAGCGGGCCGGCGGGGTGATCCCCGAGATCGTGGCCCCCATCCCCGAAAGGAGGACGGGCCAGGAGCGGGAGTTCCGCATGCCCGACAGGTGCCCCGTCTGCGGGGGGCCGGTGGTGCGCCCCGAGGGGGAGGTGGCCCACCGCTGCACCAACATCTCCTGCCCCGCCCGGATCAAGGAGTCCATCCGCCACTTCGCCTCGCGCCGCGCCGCCGATATCCAGGGCCTGGGGGAGAAGGTCGTGGACAAGCTCGTGGATTCGGGGCTCGTCAAGCGCATCTCGGACCTCTACAGGCTCACCAAGATGGACCTCCTGCGCCTGGAGGGGTTCGCGGACAAATCCGCCGAGAACCTCCTCGGGGAGATCGAGAAGTCCAAGGGGATCTCGCTCGCCCGGTTCATCTACGCCTTGGGGATCCCCCACGTGGGGGAGCGGCTGGCCGAGATCCTGGCCGAGAACTTCGACTCCATCGATGACCTCGCCCGCGCCACCGAGGAGGAACTGATGAGGATCGAGGGCATCGGCCCCGAGGTCGCAAGGAGCATCGTGGAGTTCTTCAAGAACCCCGAGAACCGGAAGCTCATCGAGGAGCTCAAGGCCGCCGGACTCAACCCGCGCCGCGAGGTAAAGGCCGGTCCCTTGGCCGGGAGGACCTTCGTCTTCACCGGTGCCCTCTCCTCTATGACCCGCGAGGAGGCCAAAAGGCTCGTGGAGGAGCTCGGGGGGAGGGTGGCCTCCACGGTCTCGCGAAAGGTGGATTACGTGGTGGTGGGCGAGAACCCAGGATCCAAGTACGAGAAGGCCCGCGCCCTGGGGATCCCCATAATTACCGAGGAGGAGTTCCTGAAGCTTGTGGGAAAGAAATGAGCCTCAAGAGGTAATGAGCCTGCGGTAGTACTCCAGCGCTTCGGGGGCCCAGGACTTCAGCCTCTTCAGGGCCTGCTTCTCCAGCTGCCTCACCCTCTCCCGGGAAACCCCCATGACCCGGGCTATCTCCGCCAGGCTCTGGGGCCTGGCCCCTTCGAGCCCGTAGCGGAGCCTGAGCACCAGGGCCTCCTTGGGGGGGAGCTGGGAGACGAGCTCCATGAGCTCCTCCCGCATGAGCTCCTGCAGGGCGAGCTTCTCGGTGGGGGCCATCTCCCCGTCGGCCACGAGCTCCTCCAGGGTCTCCTCTCCCTCCTCCCCCACGGGCATATCCAGGGGAACGATCTCGCCCACGGTGCGCGCGAGCTCCTTGAGCTTCTCCACCGTGAGGCCGGGGTAGGAGATGGTATCCACGGTCTCGGTGATCCCGTCCTCGCCGAAGGTCGCCTTGAGCTTGGCCCAGCGCACCAGGGCCCGGAAGAGGTAGGCGGGGATGCGGATGAGCTGGGACTGACGCTCGATGGCCGCGCCAATGGCCTGCCTGATCCACCAGCGGGCATAGGTGGAGAAGCGGAAGCCCCTGTCGGGGTCGAACCTTGCCGCCGCCTCCAGGAGGCCTATGTTTCCCTCCTGGATCAGGTCCAAGAGATCGAGGCCGGTGTCACCGTACTCCCTGGCGATGGAGACCACAAGCCTCAAGTGGGCGAGCACCAAGCGGTTCCGTGCCTCGATATCCCCCTCCCGCATGCGGCGGGCCAGCTCCCTCTCCTCCTCCGGGGAGAGGGGCGGTATCCGGGCCACCTCGGCGAGGTACAGCCCGAGGATATCCACGTCGTGGTCCTCGCTGCCCCCGTTCAGGAGGGTCTCCCGCTTCTCGTCCATGGCCGTTTATCCAGTGTACCCCCACGGGGGGCATCCTCAAGGGAAAAGCGCCCCTACCTGCCCGGAAGTTGGGATAAACTTCACATCGCCATGGAGCTCTTCGAGAGGGCCTCCGAGGGCCCGATCCTCGCCCCCAGGGAGGAGGTGCCCTGGGAGAGAAAAGCCGTCTTCAATCCCGGGGCCGTGATGTACCGGGGGAAGATCTACATGCTTTACCGGGCGGTGGGGGAATACGAACGCTACATCTCGCGGCTCGGCCTCGCGGTGAGCGACGATGGGGTGCATTTCGAGCGCTCCGCCGAGCCCGTCTTCGAGCCGGGGGAACCATACGAGCGCTTCGGGTGCGAGGATCCCCGGATCACCCCCTTGGAGGGTCGCTTCTACATCACCTACACGGCCCTCTCCGCCCGGGCCTTCTCCGAGCGGGGGAACTACGTGGCCCTGGCCTCCACCACGGACTTTCGAAATTTCGAAAAGCACGGGGTCATCCTCCCGGAGTTCGAGGACAAGGACGCGGTGATCTTCCCCGAGAAGATCGGGGGAAGATACGTGATGTTCCACCGGATCGTCCCCGACATCTGGATCGCCTACTCCGACGACCTCATCCACTGGTACGGGCACAGGATCGTGATGCGTCCCCGCCCGAGGCTCTGGGATTCGGTGAAGATCGGCGCCGGGCCGCCCCCCGTGAGGACCGAGGAGGGATGGCTGCTTTTCTATCACGGCGTGGATAAGGCCAGGGTCTATAGGATGGGGGTAGCCCTTTTCGACCTCGAGGATCCCTCGAGGCTGATATCGCGCCCCCTGGAGTTCGTGTTGGAGCCCCGGGAGGAGTGGGAGCGGGAAGGCGATATCCCCTGGGTGGTCTTCGCCTGCGGCCTCGTGGAGCGGGAGGGCAAGTTCCTGCTCTATTACGGGGCGGCCGATAAGGTGATCGGCCTCGCCATGGCCCCGGCGAAGGAGGTAATGGACTTCGCCCGTTACGGCTGAGTTTCTTTCCTTCCCCGCACCGAACTGCCGGCGTCGCTTGGGAATACCGCTCCTTGCGCCAAGGTGGATGGCCCTGATAGCGGTCGCCATGGCACGTATCGAGCCCCGTTGACCCCCGGGTGTGGGCGGAACTATAATTAAATTGCTGATAATCCCTCGTAGGGAGGTGATCGCGGCTTATCCAAAAACCATTAGCGTACTCCGAAAGGGGGGAGTGCTATGCGTAAGTTCTTGATCGGGCTTTTGGCGTTGGGTTTTGCTGCGGGCTTGGTGGCGGCCCAAGAGGTCAAAGTCATTACCATCAAGGCCTGGACCGTTGGACCGGACGACCCCTCCATCACGCGGAAGCTCAACCTCGAGACGGCGGCGGAGAGGTTGAATGAGATGCTGGAGTTCGTGGGGGCCAACTACCGCGTGAAGCTCGAGGCCACGTTCGTCACCACCAGTTGGTCCGATTACAAACGCTCCAACCTCCTGGCCCTCCAATCCGGTGACCCGGAGAAGATCGCCGACATCATCGTGACCGGCCACGAGGATATCGGGCCCTATGCCGAGGCGGGTTACATCATCCCCTTGGACGAGTACATCGCCGCCTTCCCCGAGGTCTACGAGGACTTCTTCCCGGCCCTGTGGGAGGCCTGTAAGTACAAGGGAAAGATCTGGGGCATCCCGCAGGACACCGAGGCCCGCATGTTCTACTACCGCAAGGACCTCCTGAAGGCCGCGGGCTACTCCGAGGAGTTCATCGAGTCCATCCCCGCCAAGGTGGTGGCCGGTGAGTTCATCTTGGACGACATCATCGCCCTGGGCCAGAAGCTCCTCGATGCCGGCGTGGTCGAGGAGGGCATGGCCATCTGGCACCGCCCCACCCCGGGCACCGACTGGTTCCAGTTCATCTACGCCTACGGCGGCGAGCTCTACGATCCTGATACCGGGAAGCTCGTGGTGGACAAGTCGGCGACCCTGGCGCTCTTCAAGTTCATAAAGAAGCTGGTTGACCTCGGGCTAACCCCGAGCGCCATGTCCCAGATCTCCTGGCCCGAGATCCACACCAACTTCTCCGGCGGAAAGGTGGGCATCAACCTCACCGGCGGTTCCTGGAACTTCGCCGAGTGGCAGCACGATCCGTACAACAAGAGCTTCGACTACCTCTGGGAGAACATCGGGTTCGCCCCCATCCCCGCCGCCGAGAAGGGCGGTAAGCCCGTGTCCGTGTCCCACCCCTTGGTGCACCTGATCACCTCCACCTCCAGGCACAAGGACCTCGCCTTCCTGATTGTGACCCTGGCCTCGGCGGTGGACCTCAACACCCGCCACGCCATCAGGTCCGGCCACCTGGCCATCCGCAAGAGCCAGCTCTCCTATCCGCCCTATTACGCCGATGTCTTCGCCCGGAAGGTCTCCGAGCTCTGCGCCCCCTTCGCCCGGTTCAGCCCCAACCACCCCAAGGCCCCGTTCTATTGGGAGGCCCTCTTCCGCGACGGCATCGTCCCCGTCGAGGTGGGTGCCCTCAGCCCCGAGCAGGCCCTGGAGCACTTCGTCAAGCGCATGCAGACCGAGCTCGGCGATCAGGTGATCATCCGCGAATAAAGCGGCGAGGATTGGAGGCCCCGCCCCTTTTCAAAGGGGCGGGGCCTTTTTATAATCCCCAACTGTGGATAAGAAACCGTTAAGGGTTCCCCGACGGTCAGGCAGATCCAAGGGCTACCTGCAAGCGTTTGTATTTTTGTCCCCGGGGTTGATCCTTATCCTCTTTTTCTTCCTCGCCCCCGTCGTCATCACCGCGGTGATGGGGTTCACCAACATGGATTACCGCTTCCAGTGGGATTTCATCGGCCTCGGCAATTTCTACCGGATGGCCAACGATTTCCTCGTGCCCAAGATCCTCGTAAACACGGTCGTTTACACCTTCGGAACCCTCGCGATCTTCAACGTGACCTTCGGCTTGATCCTGGCCCTCCTCACCACCAGCATCAGCGAACGCGTGGGCCTTTTCTTCCGCGCGTTATGGCTCCTGCCGCGGTTCACCCCTCCCGTGGTCTACGCGGCGATCTGGCTTTGGATCCTCTCGCCTACCAAAAACGGGCTTTTGAACGGGATCCGGGTGGCGATGGGGTTGAAGCCCATCGCGTGGATCTCGGAGTTCCCCTGGGGGGTGATCATCGTCACCAACGGTATCATCGGGGCCTCCATGGGGATGCTCATCTTCACCTCGGCCATCAAGGCGATCCCCCGCGATTACCTGTGGGCGGCGAGGGTCGACGGGGCCTCGTGGTTCCAGGAAGTGCGCCACATCATCTTGCCCCTCATACGCTGGCCGCTCATGTTCATCACCGCCTATCAGACGCTTTCGCTCTTGACCTCCTACGAATACATCCTCCTCATCACCCAGGGTGGCCCCTTCCATGCTTCGGAGGTCTGGTCCCTTTACGCGTACAACAAGGCCTTCAGTGCCTACGCGGGCACATATGAATTCGGGTATGCCGCTGCCCTGGCCACGGTATTGGTGCTTATCGGGACCGTGGCCTCCATCGCTTACTGGAAGATCTTCCGCTTCCGCGAGATGATGGCGGCCCCCAGGATAGAGGTGTCGTGATGGCCAAACGGGGATTCACGCCGGGATCGCTGCAGCGGGAACGGAGGAAACAGCGGCTCCTGCGGACGTCCATGTACGTGTTCCTCGTGGTGTCCTCCCTCCCCATAATCGTGGGGTACATCTGGCTCTTCGTGGGGGCCTTCACGGGGAACCTCGTTTACGGATTCGTCCCCGAGGAGTTCACCCTGAAGAACTGGAGCTTCCTCTGGAAACCGCCCTCCGCGGCTTGGCCCAACATCTGGCGCACTTTCGCCAACACCGTGTTCCTGGCGGCGGGCGTCACAGTGATCATGGTCGTGGTCTCCACCTCGGCGGCGTATGTGGTCTCCCGGATGTATTTCCCCGGGCGCTCCATGATCCTGGCGTCCACCCTGATCCTCCACGCCTTCCCCGCCATCACCCTGCTCATCGCCCTCTATTACATCCTGCGTGCCCTGGGGCTTTTGGACTCCCTGTGGGGTGTGATCCTCGTGCGGGCGGGGCTCATGGTCCCCTTCGGGATCTGGGTGATGAAGGGCTTCTTCGACGATATCCCCTGGGACATAGAGATGTCGGCCCTCATCGATGGCGCCACCCGGTTTCAAACCTTCTGGAAGGTGATGTTGCCCTTGGTCAAGCCGGGGATCGCGGCCATCGCCGTGTTCGCCTTCATGGCGGGTTGGGCCGAGTATATCTTCCTCGTCACCTTCGTGCGTGACCCAAACAGCTGGACTCTGAGCTCGTACATCAACGCCATCATCGGGAACTACCGTTTCACCAACTACGGGCTCCTCGCGGCCGTGTCCCTTTTCTACATGTTCCCGGTGCTCCTCTTCTTCCTCCTCACCCAGAAGCTCCTCATGAAGGTGACGGTGGGCGGCATCAAGGGAGGGAGGTAAAATCTAAAGGGTCCCGAAAAGGACATGGCGTCGATCAGGCTCGAGCGGCTGACGAAGAGGTTCGGCAAGGTTGTCGCCGTAAACAACCTGAGCCTCGAGGTACGGGACGGGGAGTTCATCGCCCTCCTCGGCCCCTCCGGTTGTGGGAAGACCACCACCCTCTTGATGATCGCCGGGATCTACCGCCCCACCGAGGGGAAGATCTATTTCGACGATGTGCTCGTAAACGATGTCGCCCCCAAGGACCGCTATGTGGGCCTGGTCTTCCAGTCCTACGCCCTCTACCCCCACATGAAGGTCTACGACAACATCGCCTTCCCCCTGAAGCTCGCCAAGGTCCCCCGGAAGGAGATCGACCGCAAGGTACGCGAGGTGGCCAAGCTCACCAAGATCGATGAGCTCCTGGACCGCATGCCCGGACAGCTCTCCGGGGGACAGCAACAGCGCGTGGCCCTCTGCCGGGCCTTGGTGAAGGAGCCGGAGATCCTCCTCCTGGACGAGCCCCTCTCGAACCTGGATGCACGCCTACGCATCGAGACCCGGGCCGAGATAAAGCGCCTCCAGCGGGAGCTCGGGATCACCACCATCCTCGTCACCCACGACCAGGTGGAGGCCATG
>JALVLL010000163.1 GCA_027027485.1 Candidatus Bipolaricaulota bacterium
CCCCCGACGGGCCATCCCGGTGGTGATAAGCACCCAGGCCTGGAGCGGTCGGACGAGCGCGGTCTACGATTATCCCGGTGGAAGCGGGGGCCTCGCCGCAGCGGGCTGTATCCTCGCTGACAACCTCCCTCCCCTTAAGGCCAGGGTCCTTTTGATGGTGGCCTTGGCGTGTTCCCCCCGGGAAGGGGATCTCGCGAGGGTCTTCGCCGAGTACTGATATGCTCAGGGACCTCGCACGGATATTGGATAAATGCCGGGACGTTTGGTGGAACCCGCCGCGGCGGGAGCTTATCTGTCAGGCCATCCGCCGCCGCGAGGCCATCGTGGCCCGCTCCGGGGCCCTGGCCACCTGGACCCCTCCCCACTCCACCGGCCGCCGCCCCAAAGATACCTACATCGTCGATCGCCCGGAGATCCACGATGCGGTGGACTGGAGCTCGCCCTATTGCAACCCCATGGACTCCGAGACCTTCGCCGAGATCCTGGGGGACGCCCGCGCCGCCCTCCTAGGGAAGCCGCGACTCTACGCGATGGAGCGGGGGCTAGGCGCCGACCCCCGCTATTCCCTGCGGGTGAGGGTGGTAACCGATCGCGCCCTGCACGCCCTCTTCGTCGATAACCTCTTCCTCCCCGTGCCCCGGGGGACCTCTTCCCTCGGGGATGAACCCTTCGACCTCCTGGTTCTCCCATACGACCGGCTCGATCCCCGGAAGTACGAGGGGAGGCTGCGCTACGACCCCGAGGCGGGGAGGACCTCCGATATGGCGGTGGCCATGGACTTCCATGATAGGGTCGGGGTGGTGTTCGGCTCCGCCTATATGGGTTCGGTTAAGAAGCTCCTCTTCACGGCGATGAATTTCCTCCTCCCCGAAGTCGGGGTCCTCCCCCTGCACTGCGCCGCCAACGTGGGGAGGGAGGGGGATGTGGCCCTGTTCCTCGGGCTTTCGGGGACCGGCAAGACCTCCCTCTCCACCGATCCCGAGCGCCTCCTCGTGGGGGACGACGAGCACGGCTGGAGCGATGAGGGAATCTTCAACTTCGAGGGCGGTTGTTACGCCAAGCTCATAAACCTTTCGCCCGAAAAGGAGCCCGGGATCTGGCACGCGGTGATGCACGAGGCGCCCCCCATAGAGCACGGGGCCATCATGGAGAACGCCATGGTCTACCCCGATGGGACGGTGGACTTCTCCGATGGCCGCCTCACCGAGAACTCCCGGGCTTCATATCCCCTGCGGTTTATCCCGGGGATCGTGCCCGAGGGGGTCGTGGGGCACCCCCGGGCGATCTTCTTCTTGGCCGCCGACGCCCAAGGGGTGCTTCCCCCCATCGCGCGCCTGGGGCCAGAGGAGGCCCTGTTCTGGTTCCTTTTGGGGTACACCTCGAAGCTCGCGGGAACGGAGACCGGGGTGGTGGAGCCGGCGGCGACCTTTTCCCGGTTCTTCGGGGAGCCGTTCTTCCCCAGAAAGCCCGAGGTCTATGTGGAGATGTTTCGCTCGAAGCTGGAACGCCACGGGGTTCCCGTTTACCTGGTGAACACCGGCTGGACGGGAGGCCCCTACGGGGTCGGGAGGAGGATCGAGATCTCCCTGACGCGGGCCATGATCCGGGCTGCTATATCCGGGGAGCTTGAGCGGGTCGAGTATATGGAGAGCCCGGTGTTCCGGCTGAAGGTGCCCGCCTCATGCCCCGGGGTCCCCGCGGAGGTCCTCTCCCCGGAGCGGGCCTGGCGCGATAGGGATGCCTACCATCGGGCCGCCAAGGGACTCCTCTCGAAGCTCACCGACCATTTCGAGCGGGCCTTCCCGCGCTTCCGGTGGTTGATGGAGGCGCTTTTCGGGGCTTGAAGCTCCCTAGATCGTCACGGCCCCGAGGTCCTTGGGGAAGCGGCTCAGGAGCTCCAGGCCCCCCTCCCGCACCACCCCCAGGTCCTCGATCCTCACCCCGAACTCCCCCGGGAGGTAGATCCCGGGCTCCACCGTGACGGTCATGCCAGGCTCCAGGGTATCCTCGGAGGTGGGGGAGAGGCGCGGTCCCTCGTGGACCTGTATCCCCACCCCGTGCCCGAGTCCATGCCCGAACCTCTCGCCGAAGCCGGCCTCCTCGATGACCTCCCGGGCGAGCTTGTCCGCTTCCACCCCGGAGAGCCCGGCCCTTATCCCCCGGATCGCCGCGAGGTTCGCCTTGAGCACGGCACGGTAGATCTCGGGGAACTCTGCTTGCGGCCTCCCGAAGGCGAAGGTCCGGGTGAGGTCGGAGCAATATCCTCCATATCGCACCCCCACGTCGAAGAGGACCACATCCCCTCGCCTGAGGCGCCTTTCCCCGGGATGGGGGCGGTAATGCGGCATGGAGGAGTTCTCCCCGAAGGCGACGATGAGCTCGAAGGAGACGTCCTCTGCCCCGTTCCTCCGGTACCACATCTCTAGCTCCAGGGCCACCTCCCTCTCGGCGACCCCGGGGGAGAGGCGCTTCAGGGCCCAGGAGAGCCCCTCCTCGGTGATCTCCATGGCCTCCCCCATCAGTTCGATCTCGTTTTCGTCCTTGGTGAGGCGGAGCTTCTCGATGGGACCGTCCAGGGGCACGAACTCCACCCCGGGGATCCCCTCCTCGAGAACCTCCAGAAGCTTCAGGGTGGTGGTGCGCGAGTTTATGCCGATATTGCGGATCCCCCTTCCCCGGAGCTCCTCCTTCAGGGGCTCGGTCCATCTCCCCCGTACCTCCTTCAAGGGAAGCTCGGGAACCTCCCGCCGCACCTTCTCGGTGTATCGGGGATCGGTGAGGAAGAGGGGATCATCGTCGGCGATGAAGATCCCGAAGCTCCCCCGAAAGCCGGTGAGGTAGAAGAGGTTGGGATAGTCCGAGCCCTCCAGGCTCAAAACGAGGAAGGCGTCGATCCCCTCCTGCGAGATCGCTCCGTGGAGCCTCTCCAATCTCCTCGCGTACGGATCCCTCATCGTCGATCCCCCGATTCTAACGGCTCCCGCTTTGCGTTCCGGTAAGGCCGGATTTCCCGGTCCCAACCCGCGTAATCTCGGTGATAATACCGCAAGGGAGGTGGACGCGGCGCGCCGGAAAGTGGTCCTCGCATCCTTCTCCGAACGGCGGAGCCATCCCCCCTCGAGGCCGGGAGGGCGTGGGCAATCCGCTCCCGAGAGTCCTTGGGCGGGGAGATAGGGGATATCCCTCTGGCCCCGGGTAGCTTCGTTTAGAAAACTAAGACCGGCGGAGGCGCGGGTTGAGGAGGGCCCCGAGCCCGTCGCCGAGGAGGTTGAAGCCGAGCACGGTGAAGGTGATGGCGAGCCCGGGGAAGACGGCGTTCCAGGGCGCAACCGACAGGTAAGCTTGTGCCTCTTTCAGCATCCTCCCCCACGAAGGGAAGGGGGGCTGGGTACCGAGGCCGAGGTAGCTCAGGGAGGCCTCGGCCAAAAGGGCCATCCCCAGGGAGCTCGTGAACTGGACGAGGAGCGGCCCCAGAGCGTTGGGGAGGATATGGCGGCCCATGATTCTCAAAGCTCCCGCCCCCGTGGCCCGGGCGGCTTCCACGTATTCCATGCCTCTCAGCTCCAGGAAGAGGGCCCTCGCGAGCTTCCCGAAGTAGGGGAGGTTGTATGCCCCTATGGCGGCCACCACGCTCCCCTCGCCCTGCTTTTGGTCACGACGCTGGGCCCGGGCGAGGAGAAGAGGCGGGAAGGAGAGGAG
>JALVLL010000164.1 GCA_027027485.1 Candidatus Bipolaricaulota bacterium
GCCATGCGCTTGGTGAGGGTGGTGACCAGGGCCCGCTCGCCCCGGGAGATCACCTTCCTGAGCTCCCCGATCAGGTGGTCGATCTGGCCCTCGGTGGGGTGGACCTCCACTTCCGGGTCCACGAGCCCCGTGGGCCGCACGATCTGCTCCACGATCCTTTGGGAGACCTTGCGCTCGTAAGGGCCCGGGGTGGCGGACATGAAGATCACCTGCTTCACCCGGGCCTCGAACTCCTCGAAGGTCAAGGGCCGGTTGTCCAAAGCGGAAGGGAGGCGGAACCCGTACTCCACCAGGGTCTCCTTCCGGGAGCGGTCGCCGTGGTACATCCCCCGGAGCTGGGGCACCGTCATGTGGGACTCGTCGATCACCACCAGGAAGTCCGGGGGGAAGTAATCCAAGAGGGTCCAGGGGGGTTCGCCGGGGGCACGGCCGTCGAGGTGCCGGGAGTAGTTCTCGATCCCCGGGCACCACCCGAACTCCCGGAGCATCTCCAGGTCGTAGCGGGTGCGTTGCTCAAGGCGTTGGGCCTCGAGGAGCTTCCCCCGGTCCCGGAGCTCCCGGAGCCTCTCCTCGAGTTCCTCCTCGATGGCCTCGATGGCCCGCCGGAGCCTCTCTTCGGGGGCCACGTAGTGGCTCGCCGGGGGGATCACGGCCCGCTCCCGGTCGGCGATGTGGTCCCCCGTCAGGGGATCGATCACGGTGATCCTCTCCACCTCGTCCCCGAAGAACTCGATCCGGAGGGCCTCCTCCCCGGAGGAGGGGATGAGCTCCAGGACGTCCCCCCGGAGACGGAAGGTGGCCCGCTCGAAGGCGATCTCGTTGCGGCGGTACTGCATGAGGACAAGCTGCCGCAGGACCTCGTCCAGGTCGTACTCCCGCCCCACCTCGAGGACCAACGACATCCCGGCATAGGTCTCCGGCGAGCCCAGGCCGTAGATGCAGGAGACGCTGGCCACGATGATCACGTCCCGCCGCTCGAGAAGCGCCGCGGTGGCCGCGTGGCGCAGGCGGTCGATCTCCTCGTTGATGGAGGCGTCCTTCTCGATGTAGGTATCGGTTTCGGGGATGTAGGCCTCGGGCTGGTAGTAGTCGTAGTAGGAGACGAAGTAGTGGACTGCGTTGTGGGGGAAGAGCTCCTTGAACTCGTTGTAGAGCTGGGCGGTGAGGGTCTTGTTGTGGGCGATCACCAGTGTGGGCTTCTGCACGTTCTGTATCACGTGAGCAATCGTGAACGTCTTTCCGGTTCCCGTGGCCCCGAGGAGGGTCTGGTACCGGAGGCCCCGGAGCACGCCTTCGGTGAGCTCCGTGATGGCCCTGGGCTGGTCGCCCCTGGGCTTGAGGTCCGTCACCAGTTCGAACCGCTCCGGCGCCCTTACTTTCGCCATACTCAAAGAATTATAGCCCGGCTCAACGCAGCAGGGCCCGGGCCCTCTCGGTGGCGGCCATCACCGCCTTGATGAGGTCTACCCGGATCCCGCCCTCCTCCAGGGCCATGATCCCGTCCACGGTGACCCCGGCGGGGGTGGTGACCATGTCCTTCAGCAGCGCCGGGTGTTCCCCGGTCTCGAGCACCATGGCCGCGCTCCCCAAGAGGGTCTGGGCGGCGAGCTCGGTGGCGAGCCCCCGGGGGAGGCCCATCTTCACCCCGCCCTCTGCCAGGGCCTCGATGATGATGTAGGCGTAGGCCGGACCGGCCCCGGAGAGGGCGGTCACGGGATCCATGAGTTCCTCGTCGTCCACCACCGCCACCCTCCCCACGGCGGAGAAGACCTCCCGGGAAAGCTCCAGATGCCCCCGGTCGGCGAACCTCCCCGCGCAGAGGACCGTCATCCCCTGCCGCACGAGGCAGGGCATGTTGGGCATGGCCCGCACCACCGGCACGGGCTTCCCCAGCCCCTCCTCGATGGTGCGGGTCCTCACGGCGGCGGCGACGCTTATGAGGAGCTGCTCCGGCTCGAGGAGGTCCCGAATCTCGGCGAGCACCTTGGGAACGGTCTTGGGTTTCACCGAGATGATCACGATATCCCTGCCCCCAATGAGCTTCCGGTTATCGGTGAGCACCTCCACCCCGAGCTCCTCGGCCGCTTTCCGAGCGGTCTCCTCGTGGGCGGTGCTCCCGATGATGTCACGGGGATCGACCGTGTGGGACCGCAAAAGCCCCGAGATGATGGCCTTCCCCACCATCCCTACCCCGATTACCGCGATCTTCTTACCCTTGAGCACTCCTTCACCCCCTTTGAGCGGACACGAAAGGTGACTTTACCGCCGTCGGGCGATGATTTCAGGACGGAGGCCGAGCGCGGCCGCTGCATTTTGCCCCGTCTCCTCGTGTATAATTAAATTGCATCTAACTCATTGGAGGCTCCGACAAACGGGAGGTGAGGGAGAATGGCCAGGATCGCGCAGTTCAACGATCCCTTGCTGGGACACACCCTGGAGCTCGAGATGGTGCCCTTGGAGGAGCTCCAAGTGATCGAGATCCAGAGGAAGCCCTCCCAGTACCACATAAAGAGGCTCGTGGAGTCAATCAGGAAGCTGGGGTTTCTGGTGCCGGTGATCGGGATCCGCCGGGACGGGAAGGTGGTGATCATCGATGGGCAACACCGGTACCTGGCGGCCCGGGAGCTGGGGATCCAAGAGATTCCGGTGATCATCGTCCCCGAGAAGCTCGCCTTTGACCTCATGGAGCTCAACGTGGAAAAGCAGATGTCGCTCAGGGAGAAGGCGTACGTGGCTCTGAACGTATATCGGTGGTATAGGGAAGTGGATCCCCAAAGGTCCGAGGCGGACATCGAGATCCGGGACGCCATCGAGTCGAGCCACTATGTGACCCTGGGGCTCGCCTACGAGCGGGATCCCAAGCTCTTCGGCTCAGCCTACGAGAGCATCCTCCACCGGGTGGATCGCTGGCTGGATATGCCCCTCTCCGAGGCGCTCCTCGAACGCGAGAAGAGGGCGGAGATGTTGCTCGAGGTCGAGAAGCTCGCCAGGGAAGCGGTGGCCAAGATCCAGGAGCTCGGGGTGAACCATCCCTTCCTACCGCGGGCCGTGGTCTCCTTCGCGAATCCCATCGGCAGGAAGCGCATCATCGAGGAAAGCTATGAGGAGGTGATGGAGAAGCTCGCAGCCAACCTCCGGAGCCTCATCGAGAATCCGAACCAGTTCCTCCAGTACCGCTATGAGGAAGAGGAGGCCCTATGAGACCTCCTTCCCCTCGAGAACCACGGTGAAAAGGCAGATCACGTTCCCGTAGCTCAGGCCCACCATGTATCGGCCGGGCTCGAGCTTCCGGGTCTCGATGAAGAAGATCGCGTAGTTCTCGCCCTCCGTCACCCGCGCCGTCACCGGTATCGCTCCTTGGGGGCCGAGGATCAGGGGGGTGATCCCTTCCGCGCCGTGGCCGGAGATGTAGTAGAGCTCTATCTCCTCTCCCACATCGAAAACCAGGGTGTCGCCGTGTTGCCAGACCCTGATGTCAAATCCCGAAGCCATGGGCGGGGCCCCCTCCATCACCTTGACCTTTACGATACCGACGTCCATCTCCATATAAGCGTCCTCCACCTCATAGGTGAAGGAATCGGTTCCGGTAAAGCCGGCGAAGGGGATGTAGACGAGTTCCGGGGGATTGCCCAGGAGGACACCGTTTCGGGGAAGGGACGTGATCCGATAGATGAGCCCATCGCCATCGGGATCCGAAGCCGGGAGCTCTATGGACACCGGGCTGGCCGGGGAGGTATATACCACAAGGGGCTCCGCTACGGGCGGAGAATTATCCGCCGCAAACCCGACAAACCCCGAAAACGAAATGGCAACGGCCATCGCCATCCAGCGCATCCTTCCTCCTTTCGGAGGGGAAGGTAGGTGAGCGAGGGGAGGGAAACACTTTCGGAAATTACATTTCCTTGGAATCCCCAGCACTGGAAGAGGGGATCATCTTCGGTGACACGTAAAACAAAAAGGGCCAGGCCATTATGGCCCGGCCCCCGACCGGAGGTTCCAGTAAAGCCTTAGGGTCTCACCACTTCGAAGGAGGCGCCGTAGATGTAGCCCCCTTCAGCAGCCACCCAGACCTGGTAGGTTCCCTCCCGGAGGCCCGTCGTGTCCACGGTGAGGACGAGCGCCTCCGGTTCCACCTCGCCCCGGATGTGGCCCTCGAGCTTTGGCCAGGCTGAAATCGGCTCCCCCGGGATCGCCCGGACGAGCACCGTGCGGTGAGGCACGTCTTTCAGGAGCGGGAGGACGAGGACGAAGGGCCTCCCGGCGGCCACCGGGACGGGCTCCCCGTTCAAAGCCTCAACCAAAACCGGCTCATTGGCCATCCCGGGGGTCCCCATGATCCAATCCCCGGCGAGGTCCAGCCCCCGTGCCACGACACCGGCGTTGGTGGACCAATTGTCGGGACGATCCGGGGCCAGGGGGTCGATCCTCTCCATGGACCTGTACCCTTCCCCGGCGGCCCAGCTCGTCCCTTGGGAGTTGGCGGTATCCACCACCTCACCCAAGTGGTCGATCAGTTCCACGTAGGCCCCCTCATCGGGGAGTTCGATGTCCTCGGGATAGACGAGGTCGGCCTTTACGTCGGAGATGACCTCATCGGTCCCGCGCTCGAGGAGGAAACGGCCCAGGGGTGGGATCTCTCCCTTGAGCTGTACCGTGATCCAGGGGCCCGGCGGATCCTTCCTGCGCCACCGCAGGACCCAGCCGGAAAGATCGATGGCCTCGGGGGTGTTGTTCGCAAGTTCTATCCATTCATGGTTGGGATCCGCCGCCGTACCGCCCCATGCGATCTCCGCGATGGACACCGGCGGTACCTTCTCCCCCACGTACTCAGCCGGCTTCGGGAGAACATCGACGATGACGGTGCCGATATCATCCTCCCCGTATGGGTCCACCACCCTGAAGTCGAACCTGTCCTTTCCCACGAACCCGGGCTCAGGGGTGTAAAGGAGGGGCACCTTTGCCGTTTTGCCCTCATAGGATACCGCCGCGAGATCGCCGGATACCGTCCCGTTTTCGGGGGGATCGATGATCTCAAAAGTCAAAGCGTGTAGGGTCGGGTCGTAGGGCGGCAGGGGGATATCGATGTCCCATCCTCTTATCTCGATTTTGACGGGTGTATTGAGCTCAGTGGAGGTGAAGAGATCCTGGGCTTGAGGCGGATCGTTGGCCCAGGGGATGATCGCCCTATCCCGGGCGGTGAAGGTCGTCTCGCCACAGTTGCCGATACCCTCCGCTTCCGCCTCGACCGTGATTTCATAGAAAGGTACCGCCACATCGGCTTCGGTGACCGTGTAATCCACGGCAAAGGTCCGCTCATCGCCCGGGGCGAGGGAATCTATCGTCTCCTCGAAACCGAGTTTTTCGGAAGTCACGGAGATATCGCATAACGGAATGTTCCCGGGGTTCTCCACCGTGATCTCGTAGGTGATGACATCCCCGGCCTTGGGCTTGGTATCGAACTCGGTGACGGGGCGGATATCGATCCCGAGCTCCCCACGATGATGGAGCTCCACCACGGGGTCGGCTTCCGGAGCGCCTGTTACACATTTACCGCACGGATCAAGTCCTTCAGCCCTCACGACAATGGGGAGGGTGTGACAATGAGCAAGGTGGAACTCGGGGAAATGTGGCACCAGGGGTGGGCAAGCCTGGCAGCCCGAAGGGGGTTTGGGCAGACTTACCGCATACATCACCGCATGGCAGGGGAATAACTCCGAGGTTATGGCGAAATCAAAGGTGTGGCTAAAGCTTTCCCCGGCTTGCAGTTCCCCTATCTCCACGTCCTGGAAATAGCACAGTTTGAGAACTACATCTGTAAGGGCGACGTTGCCGGTGTTGGTGACCTCCACATCCACCTGGATTACGTCCCCCACGGTGGCCTCCAACGGCCAAGCTTCCACTTCCACAGCCATGGAAGCGTCATAGACAAGGGGGATCTCCTCGGTGGCGCTGGCGGTGACCTCGTTGCCGCAAGGATCCTCGGCCCTGGCGGTGGCCGTGTCCACAAGCACCCCCGCGCAGACATCCCCCTCGGCCACGGTATAGGTGGCGGTGAAGGTCTCGCTGGCGCCGGGGGGAAGCTCCTCAACCTCCCCCACGATCCCCAGCAGATCGTCCTCCACCACCACCCCATGAAGGGTCACGTCCCCGGTGTTGGCCACGGCGATGGTGTAGATGATCACATCCCCCACCGTGGCCTCCTCCCGGTCCGCCTCCTTCCTCACCTCCAGCGAGGCCCCGTAGGTGATGGCGACGGTCTCGGTGGCCTCGCGTTCGATCTGTCCCGCCTCCCCATAGTAAGCCACCGCCCGTACGGTGTTCTCAACCTCACCGGCACAGAGATCCTCTCGGGTAACCGTGTATGTCCCCTGGAGTTCTCGCGTCTCGCCCCGGGACAACGGGAAGGTCTGGGAGATGCCCAGCAGAGGGTCCTCCACCGAAACCTCATCGAAATCGATATCACCGGTATTGGAAACAGTAATGGTGTAGGTGATGGTCTCCCCCAGGGCGGCTTCCTCCCTATCGGCTTCCTTAGTGAGGGAAAGCTCGGGACAGAGCACGGTGACGGTGGCGGAAGAGGAGTTATTGTATCCAACGGGATCCGGGGTTTGGGAGGAGACCGAGGCGGTGTTCATAACTTCACCGCAGCATTTGATGTTCCCGGAGATCACCAGGCGGACCTCCTGGGAAGGCCCGAGTTCCTCGATGGTATAAGAACCCGTCCAATTACCGAAGTCGGTCGAGGTTTCCCCGGTTTCCCAATCGTATACCTCGAGCTCGAATGTGGGCTCTTCGAGACAATTCAGGACATCGGTGTCGACGATCGTGACGTTCCGGGCGCTCGGCCCCCCACCCTCGTTGGCGGCGACGGCAAATCCCGCGAAAGACCTCCGCAGGTAAGCCGCAGGCCCCCAGCCACAGGACTCAGCCCACACATGGATCTCGTACTCCACCACATCGCCAAGCATGACCTCTCCTTCCACGAGGGCATACTTTTCTATAGCTAGGTCGACCCCATCCGCCGTCGCTGACGAGGCCTCGTTGTTGCTCCAATCGGGATCATCGGCTTCCTCCTCCGGCCACCCATAGCCATCTACGGTGAGACAGGTGACGCCTTCCCCCTGGGAGGAGAAGGTACCGGTCAAGGTCACGGTGGCCGAGGCATCAGGATCCATGTCGTAGAAAATGAACGACAGATACCCCCATTCAAAACTCTCTTCGGTGACATCCCAGCTCCCATCGTAGGTGACCTCATAGCTCACACCGGAAAGCACCTCGGTATCCCACCACGAAATATCGAGCCCTACATCCACTGTGTCGGGGCCGCCATTTGTAACCGTGATCGTATAAGTGACAAGATCGCCATCGGAGACGAGCTCCGGCCCGGAGATCTCCACCGCGATGTCGGCATCCTGCCCGAGGACCCCGAAAGCCAGGAAGAGGACCGATAATCCCCATACCACAACTCCCTTCATCACCCACCTCCTGCTTTTGGTCAAAGGGCATTATAGTGGAAGCTAACACAACCATTTGTACATGTAGGTAAGCTACATCACATCCTCCGGCCAACGTTATGTATGTACGTAATGTAAATTACAGACCTATGTGCGATTTTCCGTCTACAATCGGGGTTGTCATGATGCGGAGGTGGGTTCTTGCAGTCCTGATGACGATGGGGACGGCATTATGGGCCATGGCGAGTGAGCCGCCGAACGCGGAGCCCGTATCCTTGTCCACTTATGTGGACCTCCCCGTGGAGTTCGACATCGGTCAGTACGTCACCGACGATGACCCCTTGGAGAAGCTCTCGTTCGAGGTCATTTCCCCACCGCGGAACGGGGCCATCGTGGGCATACCCCCGGTGTTCGTTTACATACCCGACCCGGGCTTCGCCGGCCGCGATTTCGCCCTGATCCTGGTCACCGATCCCTGGGGGGAGTTCGACCTCGCCGTGGTGGAGGTTTATGTCGCAAGCAGGGAGATATTTGTGTCGCCGCCCGCCTTCAGGGTAAACCAGCGCCTTACCCTGGAAGCTCCGCCCCCCTCCCTGACCCTGAACTTCACCGGGATCGGGGCGAGCCAGCGGATCGGTGACTTCGTCCTGGATCTCGATGCTGGGTTCACCTCTTTAGGGTTCGTATCCTTCAGGACCAAGCTCCGGGGGATCGTCGAACTCCCCGGGGCAAGGCTCAAGCTCACCTCATCCACCAATTTCGACCCCGCCCTGCCCGGCCTGAAAACCTGGCGGAACGAGCTGCGTTTCTCGGCCGTGGGGTTGACCTTCCGGGGGATAGCCTTTTTCGACTTCGCCACCCCCGGGAACTCCTACAACCGCCTCAGGATAGAAGGGAAATTAGAGGAACTTGAGGCGAATATCCGCGGCGAGATCGATTTCTCCCAGTGGCCCCTGGAATACGAGGACCTATGGTTCGAACTGAGCATGGGTTTCCCCTGCTGTGAAGGGCCCGAACTCAAGACACGCTTTTCGGCATCCAAGGAGAACGGTTTCGAGGAGTTCAAGATCTCCCTCACCGGGTTGAAATTCGGCTGTTGTGATCCCCTGGATCCGGAGATCGGGCTTATCACCACCTTCACCGTGGACTCCAAGGAAGTGGAGGCGATCTTCGAGCTCTCCCCGGTTTGGTTCCTTTGTGCCCGCCCCTATATCGATATAGATCTCCTGGATACGGGCGTCGGCATAGAGGGATTCGACTTCTTCGGTTATGAGATCCGGTGCGATCTCCCCGGGGATATGTCACTGAGGATCGCCACCTCGTTGAACCCCGCCAAGAACGCACGGGTCACGGGATCGAGCGAACACTTCCAGGTGATCTCCCTGCGGGGGATCGTGCTTCCCTGTTGCGGTGGGCCGGGGCGCTGGATGATCTCGGCCTTCTTCGATGCCGACTCCGATCAGCTCTTCGACTGGGGCCGCACCGTGATCACCTTCGCGAGCCCCATCTCGGAGGAGATAACCATCAGGGTCCGCCTCACCCTGGAGCCGAGCGAGTATACCCTCTCCGTATCATGGAAGGGGATCTTCTGAGGGTTTCGGGATAGCCGGGCGACGTCCGACCTTTCTAAGTGAGTTTGGCCCGGAGCCGCGCCGATAGGTAATCGATGGACCACACCAGGGCGATGATGAAAAGCATCACCGTCCCGGCCTGGGTCCAGAGGTTCCCCTTGAGGTAAAAGACGAGATCTTGTCCGATCCCGCCGCCACCCACCAACCCCACCACCGTGGACATACGGATGTTGATGTCCCAGCGGTAAAGGGTGAAGGAGATGTAGGGGTTCACTATCTGGGGGACCACGGCGTAGCGCAGCACCTGGAGGCGGTTGGCCCCGGTGGCGGCGATGGCCTCGATGAGCCCGGGGTCGATGGACTCCAGGCGCTCGGCGTAGAGCTTGGTGAGATCCGAGACCGAGTGCACGAATAGCGCCAAAGCACCGGCGAAGGGCGCCAGTTCCACCCTTACCCAAACCAGAAAGAGTATCGCCCAGACCACGGGCTCGATGGAGCGGATTACGCTCATGGTCACACGGATCACGGTGTAGACGGCCCTGCCGATGACGCCCCGCATGAGGTTCCGGGCGGCGAGGAATGAAAGCGGGACCGACACGATCACCGCGAAGGCCGTGGCCGTCATGGCGATGAAAACGGTCTCCACGAGCTTCCGTATCGTCTTCACGATGATCGAGGTATCGGGGGAGAAAAAGGCCTTCCAGAACTTAGCCGTGGCGCCGGCATTGGTGAAAAGGCGCACGAGATCCTCCAAGGTGATCGTGACGGAAACCGCGGCGGTGAGGAAGACGAGGAAGAGAACAAGGGTGTAGAGGCCGGTGCTCGTAAGCCACCAGGGCCGTGGGATCCTCCCCTCCATGGTGAAGGGCCTCAGCGAAAGGCCGGATACACGCTCGTGGAGCGGCGGTGTGAAGAGGAGCCCCACCAGGGGGAGGACACCCAGGTGCCAGAAGAACCAATGGAGGGCCTTTTGCCTAAGGGAAGGCTCTTCCCCGTCCCGCCGGCGGAGCTCCAAGCGGGCTACCCTGTGCCCGAAGGACCTCCCGAAGGACTCCCAAACGGCAGCGAGCTCCACGACCATGAGCCCTACCGCCCACCACGGGATCAGGCTGTAGCCGATCCCTCCGCTGGAGAGGCGGACCACGACGTAGCTTATAAGGATCCAAAGGATCGCCAAAGCCCCCATATCCAGGAGGGCGATGGAGAGGTATCTCCTCAGGGTCCGTGTCCCGAAGTAAAGGAAATCGATGAAGCCTTCCAGGCTGAGCCAGCCCGGTTTTTCGCCCAAGTATGCCTCCGGGTATCTCGGGGACATCACACGATCCTTTCCCGGAGCCTACCTGAGAGGTAATCCATGCTCCAAACCACCACCACGATGGTGGCCACCACCGCCCCCAAGAGGGCCCACTGCCCCTCGTTTCTGT
>JALVLL010000165.1 GCA_027027485.1 Candidatus Bipolaricaulota bacterium
GGAAAACGGTGACCACCGCGGAGTTCGGGGAGCTCGTGTGTAAGCGACTCAAGGGGGAGCCGTGGGGATGACCCTGGCGGAAGCGATCATCGCCCGCCACGCGGGGCGACCGGTGGAGGCGGGGGAGTTCGTGGAGGTCCCGGTGGATTTCGTCCTCGCCAACGATATCACCGCGCCGCTGGCCATCGAGGCCTTCCGGGAGCTCGGAAGGGATAAGGTCTTCGACCCCGCCAGGGTGGCCCTGGTCCCGGACCACTTCACCCCCAACAAGGACGTAAGGAGCGCGGAGCAGTGCCGTGTGGTGCGGGGGTTCGCCCGGGAGCAGGGGCTCCATTACTTCGAAGTCGGCCGCGGGGGGATCGAGCACGTGCTCCTTCCCGAACGGGGATTGGTCCTCCCCGGGGAGATCGTAGTGGGCGGCGACTCCCACACGTGTACCTACGGCGCCCTGGGGGCCTTCGCCACCGGGATGGGATCCACCGACATCGGCTACACCATGGCCACGGGGAGGACCTGGCTCAGGGTGCCCCGGACAATCCGGGTAGAACTCACAGGAGAGCTTCCCCGCTGGGTCATGGGGAAGGACCTGATCCTCCACCTCATCGGGCTCTTGGGGACGAGCGGGGCCAACTGGTGCGCGTTCGAGTTCGGGGGCGAGATCGGGGCCCTTCCCCTGGACGACCGGCTCACCGCCGCCAACATGGCGGTGGAGGCCGGGGCCACCGCGGGCCTCTTCCCCCCGGACAACGAGGTCCTGGGGTATCTCGAGGGCCGTGCCGCGCGGGAATTCGATCCCGTTTACCCCGACCCGGACGCGCGTTACGCCGAAGTCATCGAGGTGGACCTTGGAGCCTTGCGACCCCTGGTGGCGCTTCCCCACTCCCCGGCCAACGTCGTCCCCGTGGACGGGCTCGAGAGGACCCCCATCGACCAGGTGGTGATCGGGAGCTGCACCAACGGCCGCTGGCGGGACCTCCTGGTGGCGGCGGAGGTGTTGCGGGGCCGGAAAGTACATCCCGGGGTGCGCTGCATCGTGATCCCCGGGACCCAGGAGCTCCACCTGCGGGCGGTGCGGGAGGGGCTGGCGGAGGTCTTCCTCTCGGCCGGAGCGGTCCTCTCCACCCCCACCTGCGGGCCGTGTCTCGGGGGCCATATGGGCGTTTTGGGGGCGGGGGAGCGGTGTGTGTCCACCACCAACCGCAACTTCCGCGGGAGGATGGGACATCCCGAAAGCGAGGTGTACCTCGCCAACCCCGCGGTGGCGGCGGCATCGGCGGTCCTGGGGAGGATCGCCTCGCCGGAAGAGCTCTCAAGGAGGGAGGGATGATCATCCGGGGTAGGGTGCTCCTCGTGGGGGACGATGTGGATACCGACGCCATCATCCCCGCCCGCTACCTGGTGACCACGGACCCGGTGGAGCTCGGGCGCCACTGCCTGGAGGGCCTGGATCCCGGGTTCCCCGGGAGGATCCGGCCGGGCGACATCATCGTCGCGGGGAAGAACTTCGGCTGCGGCTCCTCCCGGGAGCACGCGGTCCTCGCCCTTAAAGGGGCCGGGATCGCGTGTGTGGTCGCGGAAAGCTTCGCCCGGATCTTCTTCCGCAACGCGGTGAACCTGGGGTTCCCGGTGTTGGAGTGCCCGGAGCTTAAAGGGATCCGGGAGGGGGATCGCATCGTGGTGGACCTGGAAAAGGGCGAGGTGACGGGGGACGACGGCGGAAGTTCGTGGAAGGCGTCCCCGCTTCCGCCGTTCATCCTGGAGATCCTGGAGGCGGGGGGATTGATCCCCTGGGCGAAAAGGAGGTCACATGGCGCTTAGGAACGGGAGGTGGGTGTGGTTCAACGGGGAATTCGTCCCCTGGGATGAGGCGAGGGTCCACGTGGGCGTACACGCCCTCCACTACGGCTCCAGCATCTTCGAGGGGATCCGAGCCTACGAGACCCCCGAAGGCCCCGCGGTCTTCTGCTTGGACCAGCACCTGGAGCGCCTCTATGGCTCATGCAAGATCTACCGGATGGAGCTCCCCTTCCCCAGAGGGGAGCTGAAGAGAGCGATCATCGAGCTCGTGGACAGAAACGAGCACAAGGCCTGTTATATCCGTCCGCTGGTCTTCCGAGGCCTGGGGGGCTTCAGCCTCGACCCGCGGAAGGACTGCCCCGTGGAGGTGGCGATCCTGACCATCGAGTGGGGCGCCTATCTGGGAAAGGAGGCCCTGGAGCAAGGGGTGGACGTATGCGTCTCCACCTGGTCCCGGATGGCCCCGAACACCTACCCCGCCCTGGCCAAGGCCGGCGGCCATTACACCAACTCGCAGCTCATCGCCATGGAGGCCAAGGACCGGGGTTATGCCGAGGGGATCGCGTTGGATGTGTTCGGATACGTGAGCGAGGGGAGCGGCGAGAACCTCTTCATCGTCCAGGACGGGGTCCTCTACACCCCACCCCTTTCCGCCTCCATCCTGGGCGGGGTGACGCGGAGGTGTGTCATCACCCTGGCCGGGGACCTTGGGATCCCGGTGCGGGAGGAGCTCATCTCGCGGGAGAGGCTGTATCTCGCGGACGAGGCCTTCTTCACCGGTACCGCGGCGGAGATAACCCCGATCCGTTCGGTGGACGGGATCCCGGTGGGGGAGGGGAAACGCGGCCCCATCACCGAGAGGCTCCAGGAGGAGTTCTTCGGGATCGTGGCGGGGAAGATCCCGGACCGCCACGGCTGGCTCACCCCCGTCGGCAGGGCCCTGGCCGAGCCGACTTAGGACAGAGCTCCGTAAAGGACCTTCATTCGGGCGCGGTGGATGGGCGGCCCGGGCTCGCCCGGGGGAGGTAGGGAGGCCTCGTCGGGCTTGTCGGTGAGCCCGAAAAGGAGGGCTCCCCGTGCCTTCGCTTCCGCGGCGAACTCCCACACCGCCCCGGTGATCACGACGTCCTCGCGCAGGATCTCCGCGGGGGAGGCGCGGTCGGGGAGGAAATCCATGCGGGCCAGTGTCTCCCGGTACTCCAGCCGGCGGAAGGCCTTGAGCGGGGTGGGATCACCGCGCCGGATCCCGTCCGTGATCTCCCGGTACAGCTCCTCCAGCCCCTGTGGAAGGGGATTCCTCCCGAGGAGATCGAGGAACTCGGTGAAGCTCCGCAATTTGCCTTCCGCCACGTCCTCGCGCAGGCGGGGAAGCGGATAGGCCCCACAGGCCGCCGCCAGGGCCGCGAACACCACGAAGTCCTGGTTGTCGGCGGTGAAGGGGTGATACCGGGGGTCGTTGAGCTCCCGGTAGGCCTCCCTGAACCCCCGCAGCACGGCCGCATCCCCGAAGGATGACTCCGCCAGCCGCTCCGCGGCGGCCGCCCGCGCCGCATCGACGGGAGAAGAATTGCGGCCCCGGGCGCCGAAGGCGGTCTTGTCGAGGTCGATGATCACGGCGGTCCCCTCGTCCAGGGGGAACCCATCCCTTTCGAGCCAATCCGCGAAGCGCACGATGAGGCCCCAGCGGTTGGCGAACATCACCTCTCCGGAGATCTCGGCCGCCGGGGCCTTTCCCGGGTCCTCCGCGGCGATGAAGCCCCAGATGGGGAGGAGCTTCCCCAGCGAGGCGATGGTGCGGCCGTCGTTGTGGCGGGTATCCCCGATGTAGACCAGGCGCTCGAGTTCCGCCCCCCTCAGGCGCTGCGCCTCCTGGAGGATCCCCACC
>JALVLL010000166.1 GCA_027027485.1 Candidatus Bipolaricaulota bacterium
GTTGGGGGGTAAGACCACGGTGCTCGCGGTGCACGTGGAGTACGCCCACCGGCATCCGGCATCCTTCCCCGTGGGGATCGTGGTCCAGTGTTGGGCCGACCGCAGGGCCCGGGTAGTGATCTCGCCTTCCGGCGAGATCACGGTGATGGGTGATGCGTGATCTGTGATGAGTGGAAAAGGCTTCAGATGAAACCCGTCACCCATCACTCATCACCGATTACCCGTCACGGAGGTACGGCATGGGTAAAGAGCTGAGGACACCGATACCCGAAGAGGAGATCAGGGCCCTCAGGGCGGGGGATGTGATCTATGTTTCCGGGGTCCTCTTCACCGCCCGGGACGAGGCCCACAAGGTCCTCCTGGAGAAGGGAGCGCCGTTTCCGTTGGAGGGATTGGCCCTGTTCCACTGTGGTCCTGTGGTGCGGAAGGCGGGAGATACCTGGGAGGTGATCGCCGCCGGCCCTACCACCTCCATGCGCATGGAATCCATGGAGCCTGAGTTCCTGCGGAAATTCAAGCCCCGGGTGATCGTGGGGAAGGGCGGAATGGGAGAGGGGACCTTGAGGGCCCTCGCGGAGGTGGGGGCGGTCTACTGCCATTTCACCGGCGGCGCCGGGGCCCTGGCCGCGCAGAGGATCAAGGGGGTGAGGGAGGTCCACTACCTGGATGAGCTCGGGATCCCCGAGGCCGTTTGGGTCTTCGAGGTGGAGCGATTCGGACCGCTGGTGGTGGCCATGGATTCCCACGGCCGCTCCCTCTACGCCGAGGTGGGGGCGGAGGTCAAGCGCAATTTGGAAAAGGTCCTCGGCCGGACGAAGGAGGGATGAATGGAGGAACGCAAGCCCACCGTCGAGGAACTCCTGGAAAAGGCCAAGGAGCCTGCGAGGAAGGCCCCATCATGGCACGCCTTCTATCGGGGAAAGGTGGGGACGGCCCTGAAGTGCGCCATCAGGGGCTACGAGGACTTCGCCATCTGGTATACCCCCGGGGTGGCCCAGCCCTGCCGGGAGATCCACGCCGACCCGGAGAAGGTCTTCGAGTACACCAACAAGGGGAACATGGTGGCGGTGGTCTCGGATGGGACCCGGGTCCTAGGCCTCGGCGATATCGGCCCCGAGGCGGCCCTCCCGGTGATGGAGGGGAAGGCCATCCTCTTCAAATACCTCGGCGGGGTGGACGCCTTCCCCGTGACCATCGACACGAAAGACCCCGACGAGCTCATCCAGGCGGTGAAGTGGATCGCGCCGGCCTTCGGGGGGATAAACCTCGAGGACATCGCTTCCCCAAAGTGTTTCTACGTCCTCGATCGCCTGCGGGCCGAGCTCGAGATCCCTGTTTGGCACGATGACCAGCAGGGCACGGCCTCCATCACCCTCGCCGGGGTGATAAACGCCCTGAAGGTGGTGGGGAAGGACCCCCGTCGAGTCACCTACGCCGTGATCGGCGCCGGGGCGGCCAACATCGCCTTCGTGCGGGTGCTCATCGCCTACGGGGTTCCCCCCGGGAACATCGTCATGGTGGACTCCAAGGGGATCCTCCACAAAGGGCGCGAGGACCTGGAGGCCAAGAAGGACGAGAACCCCTACAAGTGGAAGTACGCCTGCGAGACCAACGCCGAGGGGAGGACCGGGGGGATAGCCGAGGCGTTGGAGGGCGCGGACGTGTGTGTGGCTGCTTCCAGGCCCGGTCCTGGCGTCATAAAGCCCGAGTGGATCTCCAGAATGGCCAAGGACTCCATCGTCTTCGCCTGTGCCAACCCCATCCCGGAGATCTGGCCCTGGGAGGCGAAGGAGGCCGGCGCCCGCATCGTCGGCACCGGGAGGAGCGACTTCCCCAACCAGATCAACAACTCCCTGGGCTTCCCGGGGATCTTCCGCGGGACCCTGGACGTCTTCGCCCGCACCATCACCGATGAGATGGCCATCGCCGCCGCGGAGGCCATCGCCAAGACCGCCGAGGAGAAGGGCCTGAGGGAGGACTACATCGTTCCCACCATGGCGGAGTGGGAGGTGTTCATCAACGAGGCGGTGGCGGTGGCGAAGAAGGCCATCGAACAGGGGATCGCCCGGCGGATCCTCTCCGAGGACGAACTCGTGCGCCAGGCCGAGCGGATGATCAAGTACGCCCGCGAGGAAGTGGAGATCCTCATGCGAGAGGGCCACATCCCACCGCCACCGGGAACTTGATGGCTACACGAGGCAAAAAGCGCTCCGCTGTTGTAATGCGGATCCCATGACCCACGTTCTGAGCCGGATCATGGGGGAGCCGGGCGGACCTCGGAAAGTTCACGGGCCCATCGGCACCCCCCAGACCCATATCAGGCCGTCTTTTCCGATCATGTACAGCTTCGTCCCATCGGGGGAGAAGTAGAACTGGGCGGCTCCGGAACCTTCGGAGAAGGTGGAGACCAAGGCCTGCAGAACCTCCCCCGTTTTCCCGTCGAGGATCAATCCCCGGGAACCGCCCACCACCAGGCGTCCATCGGGGGAGAAGGCCAGCGTCTTACCGTATAGGTCCCCCTGCCACACTAGCTTGCGGGTCTTCACGTCGAACAAGGCCATCCGCGGACGCCCCTCGCCGATCGCAGCCAGGTAGCGGCCGTCCGGCGAGAAGAGCACCCTGAAGGGATCTAGGTTGAATCCGCCGAACTCCAGGTCGATATCGCCCATCGTCCTCCCCCTTTCCACGTCCCACAGGCGCACCTTATTGGGGAAGTGGCCGTCCACCGCCAGTAGCCTCCCATCCGGGGAAAACGCCACGGAATCAGGATCCGAGGGGACATCCCTTCACACCCGCAGCTGCCGTCCGCTCTTCGGATCCCACAGCACAAGGGCCTTTCGGACGAATTCCACCGAGGCCAGGTAGCGGCCGTCGGGCGAGAAGGCCACGGCCGAAAGATTCACCGGCGATTCCTTCTTGCCCCTTTTCAGACGGAACTTCACTTTCCCTTTGGCCACGTCCCACAGCCAGAGGGCTTCATCTTGGTAGCCCACCGCGGCCAAGCGCCCGTCCGGCGACAGGGAGAGCTCGTGGACCTCGTAACCTCCGCCCCGCAGCCTGCCCACCTCTTCCCCGTTGGAAGCGTTCACCAGCACCACCGTGTCCTCCTCGGAGAAGGCGAGCAGCGAGGCCTGCGGAGCGTAACCGGTCGCCAAGGTCACCACGTCACCTCGGTACCCCGGTACCGTCCCGAGGGGGCTTCCTGTGGAGGCATCGAACACCTCCAAGAGGGAACCGGCCCACTGCACCAGGACCCGCTTCCCGTCCGGGGACACGCGGAGCCGCACCACTTCCCGGAGGGAGGGATCGCCCTTCCAGGTGGCCGCTCTCCTCCTCCCCTGGAGGTCCCACACCACCACACCTCCGTCCAGGCGCCCGTACAGGAGTCGCCCGTCGGGGAGAAAGGCCAGTGCCTGGCAGTTCCCACCTACTTGCTGAGGGGGTAGCGGTTGGCCGGTACCCAAACTATATCCCCGCAACACGCCGTCATCCCCGGCGAAGAGTACATCCCGGCCGTCCGGGGAGAAGGCCACCGCGAAGGCCGGCCGGTACCACTTCCCGGACTCGGGGATTATCCGGAAGGCGGGCTCGTTACTGCCGGGCTCCACTCTCCACACATAACCCTTGCCGTTAAGCACCCCGGCCAACCATCGGCCATCCGGGGAAACGGTGAGGGAGGTGGGGCCTCCCCAGCCGTCCTCCCCCATGGCATAGGTGCCGAACCACGAGACATCCCCCGCTTCGAGGTTCTGTACATCCCAGACCTCGACCTTGCCCCAATCCCCTACGGCCAAGTAGCGGCCGTCCGGGGAGAAGGTGAGGTCGAACGGGGGCCAGCCGAAGCCCGTGATCTCGGCGACCACCTCCCAACTAGCAGTGTCCAGCACCTTCACCACTGGGAGCCCCCTTTTGGTGATCACCAATGGACCGGCGAAGCTCACGGCCATGAAGCGGCCGTCGGGGGTAAAGGCGATGTGTCGCACCCGGGCATCATCGAAAAAGGCCTCACCCCGCAGCACGATCGTTTCCCCCGACTCCAGCTCCACCGGGAACGCGAAGTCAGCGTAGTCTCCTTTTCTCACTATCGGTATGTACTCGGCTTCCTCGAGGGTTTGGGCATCGTGCAGGTACACCCCCAAGCCGGCGGGGACGGCCAGATATCGGCCATCGGGGGTCCATTCCGCTCCTCCGGCCACTCCCTTTCCCCAGCGGGCCAACACGGCCAGCCGATCCACGTTCTCCGGGGTGATGGAGGCCAAGTTCGCGGGAACCGTCCTCGACGAGGCGGCCCCTAGAACGAAGGTCGCTAAAAACAAAAATATAAACGCAAAGGATCTCTTCCTTTCCATGGACAACCTCCCTCCCGCTTCGAAGGTAAGGCATTATGGCGCCGTCGATCTCCTTGCGGCAAGCGGTTCAAAGGTGGGCAACCCTAGCTTCCCTCCCGGAGCTGGGAAATCCGCAAAGGGCGGAATACACTCCTTCTCCCGTGCACACTGAAACGAAGGGGAGCGATAGCCGAATCACAGGATACACCATCCCCCTGGCCGCGGCGATGGCTTCCTCTTACACCGCCGGCTCGGCCATGGGGATGCTCCTCCAGCTTTACCTCAAATACCTCGGTGCCCCGCACATCCTCATCGCCATGGGGACCAGCGCCCGCTCCCTGGGGAGCGTATTGGGGGGCTTGGTCATGGGGAGGTTGTCCGACCGCTTCCCCCGAAAACCCTTGCTCCTTTCCGCCATGGGGCTCGGGGTGATAGGTATAGCCGGTTTGGCCCTCCTTCCTCCTGCATTCCTGGCCATCGGGGCGGGATTCGTCAGGGCCTTCGCCGGGGCCGGGCTCGCGGCGGTGTCCATGGCGCTCATCTCGGGTTTGAGTTCCACGAGAAACCGGGGCCGGAACCTCTCCTACATCACCGCCTCCCGCTCCGCGGGGCTGATGCTGGGAAAGTTGGCCGCTGGGGCCCTCCTGGGCTGGCTCGGCTTCCGCGGAAGCTTCTCCGTGCTCGCCCTCCTGCCCTTATTGGGCCTGATCGTCCTGATCCCCCTTCCCTCCGCTGGTGCCGGACGGGGTCTCGCCCAGCGGGCCGGATTCAGGATCCTTTTGGAAAGCGGCCTCCTCCCGCTCTTCGTGGGTGCCCTCCTGCGGCAGATGGGGACCACGGGGTTCTTCGCCTTCATCTACGTCTACATGGCCGATCTCGGGATATCCCCTGGTGCCATGGGGATCCTCGCGGCCCTGAACCACGCGGTCCAGGTGGTGGGGATGATCCTTTTCGGGAGGATCAGCGACGCCATCGGGAGGAGGGCCGTCTTCCTCACGGGGTTCGGGCTCTCGGTGCTCGTTCCGCTGGTGTTCGCCTTCTCGCGGGGGCCTCTGGGGATCGGCTTGGGGTTCGCCCTTTTGGGGATCGCTTTCAGCTCGCTATACATCGGCTCCACCGCGCATCTCGGCGATAGGGTCCCCATCGAGCGCCAGGGCGAGATCATGGGGCTATTCGACTCCAGCCGGGCCTTGGGAGGGATGTTCGGCCCCCTTATCGCGGGGATCCTGGCAGGAAGCTTCGGGCTGAGGGGAGCGTTCCTGGCCATGGCCGGGGTGAGCGCCTTGGGATTCTGTTCGGTCCTCCTTTGCCGAGGCCACGGGCGGCGTGAAAACACAGGCTCCTTCAAGGCCTCCAGGGGCCCAGGTCCTCAAGATAGGGGTTGAAGAGGTAAGCGGTGCTGTAGGGCTCGGGAAAGGTGGCGTGATAGGCCAAAGCCTTCGCGGGGTCCAAGAACCAGTCGCCCCGGGAAAGCTCCGTCCCTAGAGCCTGGGGATATCCCCAGGGGGAGTTGGCCTTGTCCTCGCCCCAGTCGTCCCCGTCGAAGGCAGCCCCGAGCACCACGCCCCGGTACTCGAACGGCTGATCGAAGAGCTTCCCCGGGCCGATCTCGTCGCGGTGCTGCCACAGCGTGTCGTAGATGGGCACAAGGGCGTAGGTGACTTCGCCATTGTTCCCTTCCGGCACCTCCGCGACTTCTCCCGGCCTATAGATAACCGTCCCCTTCTTAAGCTTGATCTTGTGGCCGTAGATCCCATGGCCGTAGGTCTCCACATATATCACCGGGCGCCCGTCCTCGGTGATGATCCTCCCCCGGACACGCAGGAAGCCTCCTTTTACCGAATAATCGGCCACGTAGAGGTAGATGCGGTTGTGGGCCAGGGTCTCCAAGGCCTCGAGCCTTCCCCACTCGCTCCCGTCCTTCCTCACCACAAGCTGGATCGATTCCATGTCGTTCTCGTGGCACAGGGAGGGGAAGCACCACGGCTCGTAGTCCCGGGGGTGGAAGAGGCCGAAGAAGAGGAAATAGTGGGTCTCCGTCTCGATCACCGAGTAGTAAACGTGGGCCGAGAGGTCGCCATGGGGTTGGTTCTCCCAGTTGTTGTTCCCGATCCAATCGCCGTCGAAATCCACCCGGGTGATGTAGTCCTGGTCGCTGGCGGTCCCGTGATAGATGACGGGAGCCCAATGGAAGGCGAGTTCCCGATAGTCCGCCGCCCACCCCGGCAATGGAGCCAGGGCGGAAAGCACCAAAGCCATCGCCACCCACTTCATCGGATCCTCCTTTCAAACACCGAGGCTATCCCGAAGCACCGCCGCGGCCCGGGAAACCGGGCCTTCCCCAAGGCCGAACTCGAGCCCCGCGGCCCGGAAGAGCTCGGGAAGGGGCCTCGAGCCGCCGAGGGAGAGGGCCCGTTTGTAGTTCCCCAACGCTTCCCTCGGGTCCCGCTGCGAGATCCTCCAGAGTCCCAGGGCCCCGAGCTGGGCGATCCCGTACTCGATGTAGTAGAAGGGGTGGAGGAAGATATGGAGCTGGCGGTGCCACTCCGATCGCAATACATCTTCGTACCCTTCCCAATCCACGATCCCGCCGAACCTCTTCCTGATCGCGACCCAGGCCTCTTCCCGTTCCTTCCGGGTGTGGCCGGGGTGGGTATAGATCCAGTGCTGGAAGGCGTCCACGGTGGCGATCCATGTAAGGAGCGTCACGATCCCCTCGAGGTGTTGGGTCCTGGCGCGGTGGGCGTCATCGCTAGAGTAGAAGACCTCCCAGTGGGGATGCGTCAAAAGCTCCATGGACATGGAAGCCACCTCGGCGAACTCCAGGGGCGGCCGCCGCAGGAAGATCAGGGGCTCATCCCGGGCAAGGAGGGTGTGGAAGGCGTGTCCCGACTCATGCAATAACGTCCGCAAGTCCCGGTAGCGACCCACGGCGTTCATGAAGATAAAGGGGAGCCTCCGTTCATCAAGGTCGTCTTGGTACCCGCCCGGGGCCTTGCCCTTACGGGATTCGAGGTCAAGGAGTCCATAACGGGGAAGGATCGAGAAAAGCTCGCCGAGCTCGGGATCGAGCCGGTGGAAGATCTCGGAGACACCCTCCACGAGCTCCTCGACTTTCTCAAAGGGTCGAAGCGGGGGTTTGCCGCTCGGATCAACGTTCAGGTCCCAGGGGCGGAGCTTATCCACCCCGAGGGCCTCCTCTCGCCTCTTCTGGAGCTCCACGAGCACCGGGACCACATGCCGCTCCACCGCGGCATGGAATGCCTCGCAGTCCTTTGGGGTGTAATCGAAGCGTTCCCTTTTCCTGAAGGCGTAGGCGCGGTAGTCCTCGAAACCGGCGTTGGCCGCGATCCTCTGCCGCAGCTTAAGGAGCTCATCGAAGAGGCCGTCGAGCTCATCCCGATCGCGGAGCCTGCGCCCGGAAATCCTCTCCCACGCATCCCGGCGCACCTCCCGATCGGGGTCCTCGAGGTACTTGGCGGCCTGCTGGAGGGTGAGATCCTTTCCCCCGATGGTCACGGTCATCGCTCCGGTGATCTTCTGGTAGCGCTGGGTGAGCTTCTCTTCCTCCATCTCCAGCGGGACGTTCTCCTCGCGGAAGAGCTCCACCTGGTTCCTGAAGGAGCGGAGGAGGACGGTGTAGCGATCTTCGGGGAGCTCTCCGGCGGCGGGGGACTCGACGAGTTTCACCATGAGCTTCTGCATGGCGGGCTTGAGCTTGGGCTCGATCATCTCCACGAACTCGAGGTATGCCCGCTCGTATTCCTTGTTGGCGGTATCACAGGTCATCCGGATGTAGCGGATGCTCCGCTCCTCGAAGATTACCGAGAGGAGCTCCGAGAGGTCCGCGAGCCACCTTTCTGCCTCTTCCCTTGTGTTCAGGGGGAGCGCCGCGAGGTCCTCGAAGTAGGGCGTGAGGTCTTCCCAACCCCTGAGCCTGAAATCCTCGGCCACGAACACCCGCGGGTACTCCCGCGGGAGTTTCTCGAGCTCAAGCGCCATCCCGCGCTCCTTTCGCCTCATGAGGCCGGGTCCACACGAACTGAGGGAGAGATCTCACGTCCATTGAGATCGAGGATAGGAGTAGAGGCGGCTTCCGTCAAAGGTTTGTGGGGTATGCGGGAGGATCTTAAGATGGAAAGCGGGATGTGGGAAATAGTTATCGCGGCAACGCTCGGGTCCCTTTTGGGATCGCTGCCCACCGCTTACCTCGTGGGCAGGGCTCATGGGGTGGACATAAGGAAGCACGGCTCGGGCAACGTGGGGATGACCAATGCCTGGCGGGTGCTGGGCTGGAAGGCCGGGGTGGCGGTGGGAGCAGTGGACATCCTCAAAGGCTACGTGGCCGCGGCCTGGATCTCGCGCCTGGCGGCCGCCGGGGGTATGAACCCTGTGTACGCCGGGATCCTCACCGGGGCCGCGGCCATCCTGGGCCACGTTTTCACCCCGTGGCTCGGGTTCCGCGGCGGGAAAGGGGTGGCCACCGGTGCCGGGGTGCTTTTGGGACTTATGCCCATTCCAGTGGCAGTCTGTGCCGCGGTCTTCGCCGTGGCCTTCCTCTCCACCCGGACGGTATCGGTGGGGTCCCTTTCCGCGGCGGCGGCGCTACCTTTGAGCGTTTTCCTGCTTGATCGCTTGACCGGGCTCGAGTACCACCCGGCGCTTCTTTGGCTTTCGGTGGCCCTGGCGCTCTTCGTCTTCTGGACCCACAGGGCGAATATAAGGAGACTCCTCCGGGGCGAGGAATTGAGTTTCCGCGAAAAGAGAAAAATGGGACAGAAACTCAGTAGAGAACCCAATGGCCACCGAACGCGGTAGCTCGATCGCTTAGGCAAAAGCGGTGCCTATTAAGTTATCCCCGGAACTTCAGCCGCTCCGCAGATCCCAGAGGCTTTCCGGCGTTACCCAGAGCGCGCGGCAGGCTCTCAGGGTAGCCTCAGAATTCCTCCAGCGACTCGAGCATCGCCGCCAGGGATTCCCCTTCCTTCTTGCGCGTGATTTCCACGAGGCCAAGCTTCGTCACATCGATGAAATCCGCCGGCACACGATCTTTGCGGAGCTCCTGCTTCAGGCGCTCGATCACCTTTCGCTCGTGTTCCTTGGAGGCCATGTCCACGAAGTCCACGATGATGATCCCCGAAAGCTTCCTCAACCTAAGTTGCCGCGGTATCTCCACCGCCGCCTCGAGGTTGGTGTTGAAGATGGCCGCCTCCTGGTTCTTGTGGCGGATGTCCTTCCCGGTGTTCACGTCGATGGCGGTGAGGGCCTCGGTCTCGTCGATGGTGATGAAGCCCCCGCCCTTGAGGGGGACGCGGCGCTGTAGGGCCTCCCGGAGCTGTCGTTCGATGTCATAGCGCACGAAGAGGGGGATGGTCCCCCGGTAAAGCTTCACCCGCCCGCGGAGCTTATCCAAGTGGAGGTAGTGGAGGTAGTGGAGGATCTCCTTGTGCTCCGCCTCGTCGTCCACGATGAGGGAATTCACGTCCTCGGTGAAGCGGTCCCGGACGATCGCCTTCACGATGTCCGGCTCCCGGTAGAGGAGGGCCGGGGCCGATACCTTGGCCGCCTTCTCCTCGATACCCTTCCAGGTGCCCAGGAGAAACTTGAAGTCCCGCTCGAGATCCTCCCTTGGAGCCCCGGCGGCGGCGGTGCGGGCGATGAGTCCTTCGCCCGGGGCCTTGAGCTCGTAGGCGATCTGGCGCAGGCGCTTGGCCTCATCGGGATCGGTGATGCGGCGCGAGATGGCCACCCGATCCTCCTTGGGCAAAAAGACCCAGTAGCGGCCGGGGATGCTGATCTTGGTGGTCCCCTGGGGGTTCTTCTTCCCCACGCCCTCCCGGCGGACCTGGATGATGATGGACTGTCCCGGCCGGAGGACCTTCTGGATCGGCGGGGGCCCCTTCCAGGGCTCGAATCCCTTGGAGATGAGGATCGCGTCGTTTATCTCGTGCTGGGAGAGGAAGAGGGACTGTTTCTCCCCCACGTCCACGAAGGCGGCCCCAAGCCCCGCCAGGACCGTCTCCACCCTTCCCTTATAGATG
>JALVLL010000167.1 GCA_027027485.1 Candidatus Bipolaricaulota bacterium
GCGCCAGGGCCACCCCCAGCGCGGCCCCGAGGAGTTGCCTCACGAGGTAGTGGAACCCGTGGCCGTGGTGCTTGAGGGAGAGGGGAAAGCTCGCGGAGTAGACGAAGATCACCCCCAGAACGAAGAGGGCGAAGGTCAGGAGGACGAGCTTCCCTTCCCTTATCCCCACCATGGGACCGGGAGGTAGTGTTGCCCAAAGTTCCCCTTTGGGAAACGAAAAGGGGAAGGGAGGCGCGAGTAAAAATTCAGGGGTCCGGGTGCCCAAGATCCCCGGGGCGGGGGAAGCTTTAGCCCAGGCGGCGGGAAAGCTGTCCGAAGGCCTCCTTGAAGACATCGCCCCGGTGGGCGTAGTTGCGGAACTGGTCGAACGAAGCACATGCCGGGGAAAGGAGGACCCAATCCCCGGGACGGGCGTTCCGGTAGGCGAGCTCCAAGGCCTCCTCGGGGGAAGAGGCCTTGGCGAAAGGGACCCCCCACTCCGAGAGGAGCTCGGCGAAGAAATCCGCGGCTTCCCCGAAAAGGACCACGAAGCGGGCCTTACGCTTTACCGGCGCCTCCAGGGCATCGTACCCACAGCCCTTGTGCCTTCCGCCGAGGAGGAGGACGCACCTTTCGGGGACCGCCTCCAGCGCTGCTATGGTGGCGTGGGCGTTAGTGGCCTTGGAGTCGTTGACGAAGGGGATCCCCCGGACCTCCCCCACGAACTCCATCCGATGGGCCTGCCTCAGGGCAGGCTCTATCGCTTCGAAGGGAGGCGGCGAGGAGCCGATCTCCGGGGAAAAGGCAGCACAGGCGGCGAAGGCGGCCTTGAGGTCGAGAAGGAGGTGGCGCGGGAGACCCCGGGCCCAATCCCCGGGAAGACCGATTTCCTCATAGATCACCGTCCGGGCCTTGGGGGAAAGCATCGAGAGGACCTCCCTCGACACCACGGCGATATCCCCCTCCCCTAAGTTGCGGAGGATCCTCGCCTTGGCGGCGAAATAAACCCCCAGGGAGCCGTGGTGATCGACGTGGTCCGGCGCGAAGTTCAGGAAGATGGCCACATCGGGCCGGAACCCCTCGGTCCACTCAAGCTGATAGGAGCTCACCTCGAGGACCCAGGGACGCCCCTCCGCTTCGGCCACGGTGGAGATGGCCGGGGTGCCGATGTTCCCCGCCACCACCGGGGAAAGGCCCGTGGCCTCTAGGATCTCCCCGATGAGTGCTGTGACGGTGGATTTGCCGTTGGTCCCGGTGACGGCGAACAGGCACGAGGGAGCCGCCATCCTCCAGGCCACCTCGATCTCGGAAAGCACCGGTATCCCCTGGCGCACCGCCTCCAGCAGGACCGGCTCCCAGGACGGGACCCCGGGGCTTGGGATGATGAGCTCGCGCTCGAGCACGGCCTCGGAGTGGCCGCCATCTTCCCAGGGGACGCCCCGCTCCGCCAGGAATTCCTCTTCCTCCCGCCGGAGCTCCCTTTTCTCCGAGAGGAAGAGATCCAAGCCCAGGGAAGAGAGGGCCTCGATGACGGCCCTGCCGGTGCTTCCCAGCCCTAAGACGGCTATCCTCCTAGCGGCGAACGGCCACCTCAACCCTTGAGGGCCTCCTCGAGCCTGCGTTCGAAGACCATCCCGGGCTCCAGGCGTGGGAGCTGTAGGTAGTACTCCACCACCTGGTCCAGCGCCTCCTGGGGGACCAAGCCCACGATCTCCGATTCCACCACCGAGACCCCGTACCGGGCCGCCTCCCGGCGGATGAGCTCCAGGACCCTGGGGATGGGCGTCTTCTTGTAGTTGGTGAGGTTCATGGAGACCTGCACGAGCCCCCGCTCCTTGATCTCGAACCCCAGGGCCTTCACGTAGCGGAGGCCGCCCGAAGAGCCGCGGATGGCCTTGGCGATGGCCTTGGCGATCCGCACGTCATTGGTGTTCAGGTAGACGTTGTAGGCGATGAGGAACTCCCTGGCCCCCACCGCCACCACCCCGGCGGTGGGGTGGACCTCGGGCTCGCCGAAGTCGGGTTTCCACTTCGGGTCCCTTATCTTCTCGAAGAACCCCTCGAACTCGCCCTTGCGGATGGCGGCGAGGTCCTCCCGTTCGGGGCGGGTGGCGGAGTTGGCGTAGAGGTAAACCGGCACCCGGAACTCCTCCCAGATCATCCGGCCCACCTCCCGGGAGAGGGCGACGCAGTCCTCCATGGTGACGCCGCGGACGGGGACGAAGGGGACCACATCCACGGCCCCCATCCTGGGGTGCTCCCCGCGATGGACCCGGAGGTCTATCCGGGGCAGAGCCTCCCGGAAGAGGGCCCGGACCGCTTCCTTCACCCCCTCCGGGGTGCCGGCGAAGGTGATGACGCTGCGGTTGTGGTCCGGGTCGGACTCGACATCCAGTACCCTGATCTCCTTAACCGCGGAGACGGCGGAGACAATGGCCTCGATGGTCTCCCTGTTCCTGCCCTCGGATACGTTGGGGACGCACTCAACTATCTTCTCCCACATCCCCCCGCTCCACCAAGATCACCGTGGCCTCGGCCACGAGCTCCCCCTCCACCTCGGCCCTGACCTCGGCCCAGATCACAGGGCCCTTTTTGCGGAGGAGGCGGGCGGTGAAGCGGACCAGATCCCCGGGGACCACGGGCCGATGGAACCGGGCCCGCTCCACCGCCCCCAGAAAGGCGATCTTCCCCTTTCCCAAGAGGAGCCCCGCGGTCTGGGCCATCCCCTCCAAGAGCATCGTCCCGGGCATGATGGAGGGGTGAGGGGGGCGGAAGTGGCCCTGGAAATAGGGCTCGTTGTAGGTGACGCACTTGCGCGCCACCACCTCCCCCTCGCCCCGTTTCTCCACCCGGTCGATGAGGAGATAGGGATAGCCCAAAGGAAGCGACCGCTTTAGCTCCTCTATGTCCATCTCAGGAAGCGAAGAGCTTCCATAAGCGTTGCTCCACCAAGGGGCTCAGGTCATCGATGGTCTCGGCGTTACGGAAGACTAGGACGTCCTTCCTGCGCAGGACAAGGTCGTAGCCCTTCTCCTGGGCCACCGCCTGGGTCACCTCCACGATCTTGGCGGCCGCGACCTGGGTGAGGAGCTGGTCGAGCTGTTGGAAGGCGTTCTGGAGCGCCAGGAACTTGGCCTGGAACGCCCTCTCGTCCACTATCCCGATCTGGGCCTCCTCCAGGAGCTTATCGATCTCTTCCTTGAGGGGTGAAGCCTGCTCCCGGAGCCCCTCGAGCTGCGATTTGAGGTTGGCGAACCCGGGCGAGGCGATCATCTTGTCGAGCATGGCCATGTCCACGTTGTACTGGGCCTGGAGGAGCTCCACTTGGAGGACGTAGTTTTTGATCTTGAACTCCTCTTCGGAGATCTCTCCTTTTACCCTCCGGGCTTGGAGTTCGGCGATGGCGTTCTTCTTCTCCTCCATCACCGACCTCTCGGCCTGCACCTGAGGGATGAAGACCTTGATGAAGAGGCCGTCGGCATCGACGTAGCCGATCTTGAGGCCCGGGCCCCCGCCGGTGCCGATCCCAGCCACCTTCTTCTCCAGGCCCGCCAGGTTTTCCTCGAGATAGGAGATCTTCCCGGAAACTTGAGAGAGCTTGCTCTCGAAGCCGCCCAGCTTCTCCTCCAGGGTCTTTATACGGCTCCCGTAGCCCGCGAACTCGCCCACCCGCTCCTCGAGCTTCTCGATGCGGGCGGTGAGGTCCTCCCCGGCCGGGCCACCCTTCTGGGGCATCACGAACCCGGCCACCAATCCTCCCACGAATCCAGCCACCAGCGCCGCGACGATCGCATACCCTATGCCTCTCATCTTCCCTCCTTAGTGAAGGATTTTCCGTCGGGCCTCAGAACAAGGGAGCCCATCCGAACTCGAACCGGGGCACCCAGTTCCAGGGACGGTCGTTGGGCCAAGCGAGGTCTATCCTCACGAAGGTCCCCATGACCCTCGCCGCGATCTCGAGCCCCAATGAGGTCTTGAGCTCTCCCGGTTTGGGCGCATAGCCCAGGTCCCAAAAGAGCGCCAAGTGGGCCCCTTGGGCGAGCTCCAACCTGAACTCGGAGTTGAGGAGGACGAGGGCGTCCACCTTGAGGGGCTTCGCCGCCCCCCGCACCGAGTTCATGCCCCCGAGCTCGAAGAGGTAATCCTCGGGGAGGTCCCATCCCCAGGACACCATAAGCCTCTGGGCGATGGCTCCCCGCAGGTCCCACCAGGGGAAGTCCACCGGCCGGAACCCGATGAGCTCCCCCTTCAACGAGAGGTAACTCACCCCCGGGAGGAGGTCCCCTGCCTTGGACACCGACCCCCGGGCGAGGATCCCCCTCCTGGGGAAAAAGAAGGGTTCGTCCCGGGAATCGTAAGTGAGACCCAACTCGGCCAGGTTACGCGGGGGAAGCTGCTCGCCCTCCTTCCAACGGAGCTCCGAGGTGAGCCCGAGGTCAAGGTTCAGAAGATAGGTCAAGGGATAGGAGAGGTTGAGCTTGGCACCCAGGGTCCTTTTGCCGTCGTACCGGTGATATCCCTCCAAGGTGAGGCGATCGAAGACGGGTATCGAATGGGAGGTCCAGCGGGCTGACCAGGTGGTGCGGGACTTCCCGGTAATCCCATGCTCAAAGGAAAGGGAGAGGTCGTTGGCGGTCCCCAGGAGGTTCCGCTGGGTGTATTGGATGTTGCCCACGATCCCCCCGGTCTCGGGGGAGAGGCTCAGGGCCCCACGGACGCTCCCGAGCTTCTCGATCTCCTTCACCGTGACGGTGAGGACGATCCCCTCCCCCTCCCTCTTCGGCTCCAGGTTTACCTCGCTGAAGTACCCCAGGGCCCTGAGGGCCTGCTGTGCCGAGAAGAGCCTCGCTTGGGTGAGTATTTCCCCTTCCTCAAGCCCAAGGACCCTCCGGATCACGAACTCCTGGGTGCGGGTGTTCCCCTTGATCTCTATCCTCGAGATGACCCCCTCCAGGACCTTCACCTTCAAGAACCCATCCTCGACCCCCAGGGGCTCGAGATCCGCGAAGATATAGCCCTCGCGCACGTAATAGGAGAAAACCCCCTCCAGGGCTTTGAGCACGGCGTAGTTATCGACCTTCCCTTCGGGGAGCTTCCCCACGAGCTCCTCCAGCTTGGCCTCGGGGAAAGCCGTGGCCTCCACGAGCTCTATCCCCTTGAGTTCCCTCGGTTCGGGAAGGAGAACCCTTTCGGTGAGGATCCAGCGCAGGATCACCCCGTTCCCGTCCGAGGAAAGAGCCGGCTGGAGCTCGACCTTTTCGAAGAAGACGCTCCGCTGGAGGCGGAGGTAGCTCTCCCGGATCACCGACATCTTGCCTACCTTCCCCAGGGGGACATCCACCAGCTTCTCCGCTTCCTCCTCGGGCACCGTGGAGAGGCCCTCGAAGACGTGGCGCACCACGGGAAGGAACCGGAGCTCGATGTGCAACACGGGGCCGGGCTCCACCTTGGTGAACTGGGCCGTGGCGATATCGTACTTGTCCCTGAGGGTATTCAAGACCTCCTTTAGGGCCTTCTCAAGTTTTTTCACGTTGAGGACCTCGCCTTTTTTCACCCCATGTTTTTCCAGGATCGAAAGGATATCGTCCTTGGTCACATGGATATCACGGGAGATCCACTCGAGGATGTAGGGGATGAGGCCGTGTTTGGCGCTTGGGGGCTCGGGGAGGCCCGAGGTCTCTATCCCCTCGATGAGGGGGTATTCGACGAGCTCGAAGCGGACCACCACCTTGGGGGTGCCGTCCTCCTCACCGACCTTTTTCAGATCGACATTCACTTCGCGGAAATACCCGAGATCCTCGATGGCCTTCTTGGCATCCCCCACCACGAGGGCATCCACGGTGTCGCCCTCCGTGAAGGGGATCACCGCCAGGATCTCCTTCAGGGGGACGTGGCGGTTGCCGGTGATCTCCAGCTTCTCCACGATGAAAGGGACCTGTCCCGAAGCCCAAAATCCCAAAACTGAAACACAAACGGCCACCGCCAGGAACCGCCTCACGTCTCGACCTCCTTTTGGGGCCTGTATTGTAAGGCCTCGGCCACGTGTTCGGGCCTTATGATATCTGAACCCTCGAGGTCCGCAATGGTACGCGAAACCTTGAGGACCCGGGAGTAGGCCCGTGCCGAGAGGCCATAGTGGTCTATGGCGCGGGAAAGGATCGATTTGGCTTCGGGGGAAAGCACACAGTAAGTCTTCACCTGCCGTAGGTCCATTTCGGCGTTTGTCCGCGGGATCCCGAACCTCTCCCGTTGGATGCGCCTCGCCTCCTCGACCCTCTTTCTGACCTCCGCCGATGGCTCCCCGCCGCCCTCTCCCAGGAGCTCCTCCCGCGAAAGCCGCGGCACCTTCACGTAGAGGTCGATCCGATCCAAAAACGGGCCGGAGAGCTTCTTCCAGTAGCGCTGGATCTCGAATGGAAGGCATTTGCAGGCGTGATGCGGGTCCCCGAGGTACCCACAGGGGCAGGGGTTCATGGCCCCCACCAGGGTGAAGGAGGCGGGGAAGGTGACGGAGACCCCGGCACGGGTGATGGTTATCACCCGGTCCTCCAGGGGTTGCCTCAGGGCCTCCAGGACCTTGCGATCGAACTCGGGAAGCTCATCCAGGAAGAGGACCCCGAGATGCGCCAGGGTGATCTCTCCGGGCACGGGCACCCCGGCTCCCCCTCCCACCATCCCCGCGTAGGAGATGGTGTGGTGGGGGGCACGGAAGGGACGCTCCCTGAGGAGCGTCACCCCCTTCGGCAGGAGCCCTGCGGCGGAGTAGATCCGCGTCACCTCCAGGGCCTCTTCCAGGGAAAGCCCGGGGAGGATTCCCGGGAGACAGCGGGCGAGGAGGGACTTCCCCGTCCCCGGCGGCCCCACTATGATGAGGTTGTGCCCTCCCGCAGCGGCGATCTCCAGGGCGCGCCTCGCGTGGATCTGGCCCTTCACCAGGGCAAGGTCGATCCAGGTCTTGGGGGAAGGCCCCTCGGGAAGCCCATGGGGAACCGGCTCGATCTCCTTCTCACCGACGAGGAAGGAGAAGGCCTCGGAGAGGTCCTCCGCGGGGTAGACCTCTATCCCCTCCACCAGGGCGGCCTCCGGCGCGGAGTCCACGGGGACGAGCATCCTCCCGACCCCCTCTTCCTTTGCCTTGAGGGCCACCGGGAGCACGCCCCTTACCGGACGGAGCTTCCCGTCCAGGGAAAGCTCCCCCAGGAAGAGGAACCCGTCCAGGCGCTCCTGGGGGATCTCCCCCATCGCACCGAGCAACGCCACCGCCAGGGCGAGGTCCAGCCCCACCCCTTCCTTCCTGAGGTCCGCAGGGGCGAGGTTCACGGTGACCCGGAGGTCGGGGAAGGGGAGGCCGCTGTTTTTGAGGGCGGAGCGGATGCGCTCGCGGGCCTCGCTCACCTCCTTGTCGGGAAGGCCCACGATGGATAGACCGGGTATCCCGGGCGAGATATCACACTGGACCTCCACCAGAACGGCGTCCACCCCGAAAGGCGTCCCGGAGAGGACCCGGGCGAACATCTACCGCCGCACCTCCCCGAAGGCCCCCCGGAGGTGCCGGATTTCATCCCCCAGGATGGCCACCACATCGAACCTCACGGGGACCTTTCCGAGATCGCGCCCCAGGAATGCCCTGGCGGCGGCGATGAGCCTTCGCTGCTTCCTTTGGTCCACCGCTTCGGCCGGATGTCCGAACCGGGCCGTGGAGCGGGCCTTCACCTCGACGAAGACGAGTGTATCCCTATCCCTGGCGACGATATCCACCTCCCCGCCGGGCCAGCGCCAGTTGCGGGCGACGATGAGATATCCAAGGGAACGGAGGTACTCACAGGCCCTCTCTTCGGCACCCTTCCAGTCCATTTGCCGAAGGATCTTAGCGCCGCGGGGAGGTCCGGGCTAGCTCGTATGTCCCGTCGCCGGGGCGCACCTCGAACGATTTCAGGGTCAGGCCCCACCTCCTCCGATATGCGGCGCCGAGACGGGAGACGTACTCCTCCACGGATGCTTCCCTCACCAGGTGGAGGCTCGCGCCCCCGAAACCACCTCCCATCAGCCGCGCGCCCAGGGCACCGAGGGATAGCCCCTGCTCCACCAGGAAATCCAGCTGTGGCGTGCTCACTTCGAAGAGGTCCCGCAATGAGATGTGGGACGCGGTGAGAAGTCGGCCGAATCCCTCGGCATCTCCACGTGCCAGGGCATCCGCTGCCGCAATTACCCTTCCGTTTTCCTCCACCACGTGTCGCGCCCGCCTCCAGAGGACCTCGGGCATCTCCCCCCTTACCCGGTCCAACATCTCCGGGGATACGTCCCGCAACGACCGGATCCCGGCATCTGGGAACCGCGCCGCGAGCCAACGCGCCGCCTCCCCGCACTCCCGGCGATGCGCGGCATATCCGGAGCCCGCGAGGGTTCGCCTCGTGCCGCTATCGATCACCAAAAAGGTGAGCCCGGTAAGTTCAAGGGGCACCACTCGATGTCGCAACGCCCGGGTATCCAAAAGGAGCGCATGGCCCGCCCTCCCGAAGTAGGCCACGTATTGGTCCATGATCCCACACGGCACCCCCACGAAATCCCGTTCCGCCCGCTGGCAGAGCTCCACGAGCTCCAGTCCCCCTATCCCGATCCCGAAAAGGCGCGCGATCCCCACAGCAAAGGCCACCTCCAGGGAGGCGGAGCTCGAGAGGCCCGCCCCAAGCGGGACATGGCTCACGATGGCGGCATCGAACCCCTGGGGGAAATCCAGGAGCTTCCCGAATTCCAGGAGTATCCCCAGGAGGTAATCGTGCCACCTCCCCTCGGGCCGCGGCTCGCGGAGGGGGAGCTCCACGGAGAAGGACTCATCGAAGGCGGAGCTGTAGATCCGCACGGACATATCCCGGCGGCGCCGGAAGGCGATCTCCGTGTAGCGATCGATGGCGACGGGGAGAACGAAGCCCTCGTTGTAGTCTGTATGCTCCCCGATCAGGTTGACCCTCCCCGGGGCTAGGGAGACCAGGTCCGCCGGGCCGGGCCCGAGCTTTTCCTCGAGGAGCCCCGCGGAGCCGGGCCGCGGGGTCATCCCCGATCCCATGGGTTTCCGCGCTCGGGCTTCACCCAAGTTCGCCGTCCCAAAGCCTCTCGGGGTACTCCCCCCGGCGGATGAGCTCCGCGATGGCGGCTCGGGCGCTCCGCAGGTCCTCGCGGTGGGTGATCCCGAACCACCTCTCCCCGGTGGGAAGGACTTTCACCCTGGCCTTCCCCTCCTGGACCAGCTCGTGCACCACCTCCGGAAGGAGGAACTCCGCCTCCTCGATATCCGAGGCGTGGGCCCGGAGGAACCTCGGGAACCTCTCCTCGAGCTCCCCGAATATCCCCGGGGGGAAGCCCCACATGTTCATGGAAACCAAGGTTCCCGGGGGGATTTCCACCAGGCGCCCCTCCGCGTCGCGGTAGCCTATCGTCCCGTCCACGCGCTGTACCCCGCGGCACTCTTGGATCCGGACGAGGAAGCCGCGTTCGTCCACCTGGCATACCCCGCGGGTCACGGGCCCGTGCTCGCTCAGGGTGTTCTCCACCCTGTAGCCCACCACGCAGAGCTCGAGGATCCCGGCATCGCCCCCTGAGCTTTTCAGGAACTCGGCCACCGCCTCGAAGGCCCTGCGGCCGTAGAAGTCGTCGGCGTTCACCACGCAAAACGGTGAATCGATGACGTCTTTGCAGGCGAGCACCGCGTGGGCGGTCCCCCAGGGTTTCTTCCTCCCCGGGGGCACTGGGAAGCCCGGGGGAAGGTCCTCGAGGCGCTGCTCCACATAGGCGACCTCACAGAAGCGCTCGATCCTCCGCCCCACCCGCTCGCGGAACTCCCCTGCGATGAGAGGGTTCACGATGAAGATCACTTTTCCGAAGCCGGCCCTCAGGGCGTCGTATACGGAGTAGTCGCTGAAGGTCTCGCCGTTCGGCCCGATGGGCTCAAGTTGTTTCGGCCCTCCGAACCTCCTCCCGATGCCTGCCGCCATCACTACCAACGTCAAGCTCACCTTCGCCATCCCCTAACGAGCTCTCCGAAAGTCCCACGATGTTCGGGTCCAAGATAGCGCGGGGAATCGGGGGAAGCAACGCGGCAGTGCATCCTTTCGCCGCGGATCCCGAAAATTTCCTTTGCGTAGGCCCCCGGACTATACTTTGGGAGATTATGCGCATCTTGATCAGGGGGGCCAGGGTAGTGAGGCGTCCGGCGGAAGGCGTCGTGGATTCCGCCGATGTGGTGGCGGAGGGCGCCCGTTTCGCCGGGGTCTTTCCCCCGGGCGGGGCCCAGGGGGCGTTCGACCGCGTGGTCGATGGGGAGGGGAAGCTCCTCATGAGCGGCGACGGAGGCTGCAGG
>JALVLL010000168.1 GCA_027027485.1 Candidatus Bipolaricaulota bacterium
CTCGGCCACGAACCGGTCCGGGCCGGCGTAGTAGACCTTCCCCGTGCGCTGATCCACCAGAACGTCCCGCTCGGGGTCGTAGCGGTAACGGGGGATGAAATAGCCGAAGGCCCGCAAGGTGGCGAGCCTTAGCCAGCCGTCCTTCCAGGGCAGCCGGATCTTCTGGACCACCGGATAGTGGGCACTGAGGAAGGTGCGCGTGTCCAAGGGGGGATACCCGTCTACCTTTTCGGGGATGCCATCGCCGTCTTCATCGATGACCTCGAATTTCTCGGGTTCCACGAGCATCCCCTCCGGGGCCACGTAGATGGGGCCTTCCGGGGTGGAGAGGACGATTACGTGCAAGTACTCGGCGGTCCCGTAGGCGGCGAAGGGGTAGCGCACCGGGGGAGAGGTAGGGAGTTCCTTGGAGGTGAGGACCCGTATGGCCTGCTCCTTGCTCAGGATGTGGCCGGTAGAGTAGTTGGTGAACGAGATGTAGATGTTGTAGACCACGGGCACAAGGACCATTACCACGAGGAAGGAGAGCCCCGGGGCGAGATACCTTTGGGGATAAGCCCGGGGGGAAAGGAAAAGGTAGGCGATCCCCGCGACCCCAAGGAGCGGGAAGGGGGCCACCTCCCAGTCCCCCGCCATCCCCGCCACAGCCGCCCAGTAAACGGCGCCCGCCCCGAGGATGCTTAGGAACGTGATCTTCAAAAGGGTTACGCCCAACCCGTCGAACCTCATGTGCCCGGGGAGAGGTTACCGCGGAATGGCGTCAAAAAAGAAGGGGGCGGGGAGCTCCCGCCCCCTTCCTCCTTCCGCTTACTTGCAGCCCAGGACCTCGCGGATGGCGTCGGCGGCCTTCTTCAGGGCGTCGGCGGGCTCCATCTCCTGGTTCCCGATGGCGGCCATGGCGTCGGACCAGGCACCCCACACGGAGGCCATCTCGGGGATGTTAGGCATGGGGACGCCGTTGGAGATGGACTCGGCGAAGCCGCGCAGGATCGGATCGTCGGCCACCGCCTCATAGGCGGGGATGAAGGCGGGGATGCGCGGGTCGCGCTCGTACATCTTGAGCTGGGCCTCCTTGGTGGCGAAGTAGTTGAACAGGAAGTCCTCCACCAGCGGGAGGTTCGGGGAGAAGGCGGAGACCATGACGCCCTGCACCCCCACGAAGGGCTTGGGGTAGAAACAACACATGGCGCCGTAGACTTGACAACAGAAAGGCGGGATAGGGGCGACGCCGATGTCGATGCCCGCGGATTTGGCTTGGCCCACGAACCACGGTCCGGTGATCGCAGCGGCGATCCGGCCTTCAGTGAAGAGGCCGGTCCAGATGTCCCAGCTCATCCCCGCGGCCAGGATCCCCTCCTCGAAGAGGGCATCCAGGACCTTGGCTCCCTTGACGGCTCCCTCGGAATCCAGTCCGATATCACAGGGGTTGAGCTTGCCTTCCTCGTCCACCCCGAAGATGTAGCCGCCGAAGGCGGAGAGGAACGGGAACTCGTGGTACGGATCCGGGTTCTGCACCACGAATCCGTATTGGGGCACCGTGGGATCGGTGAATTCGCGGGCGAACTCGATCAGCTCCTCGAAGGTGGCCGGAACTTCGGGCAAGAGGGCCTTGTTGTAAACCAGGGCCACCCCTTCCCGGGCGTAGGGAAGGCCGTAAAGGGCGCCGTAGGTGAAGGCCTCTAGGGCCACCTTGTCGAACTTGGCGGCGAGCTCTTCAGGCAGGGCGATCTCCGCCAGGAGGCCGTTGGCAGCGAGCTCCCCCACCCAATCGTGGGCCCCGATGATGATGTCCGGGCCCTCCCCGGCGGGGGCAGCGGTGGTGAACTGGCCCCGGATCTCGTTGAAGCCGACCTCCACCACCTCCACCGGGATCCCGGTGGCCTCGGTGTAGGCCTTGCCGAGCTCCTCGAATACCGGCGCCCGGGTGTCATCGGCCCAGATGATGATCTTCCCCGGCTCCGCCGCGAAGGCGAGAGCCCCCAAGGCCAACACAACTCCGAGTAACGCCACTGCTTTGCGCATACGCTCCTCCTTTCTTTCTCCGGTGCGGTGGAGCTCGAGGCTCCCCCGCTTCCTCCCCTAGAACTTCCAGGTCCAGCCGAAGTAGAGCTCGCCCAGGGTGGGTGAGATATTGACCACGACGCTGATGGCATCGGTCAAGGGGATGTTCATGTCGAGCCAAATCCGGGTGATGTCGAAGAGGCTTCCGCCGCCGAAGAAGGCGGTGACCGTGAGGTCCCAGTTGCCGCCACAGCAGGCAGGGCCACAGAACCCGAGCTTCACGTACTGGAACTCGTTGTCCTTGAAGATGTCGGCTTCCAAGATCTCCTCGATCTTGGCCACGTTGAAGGCGGTGAGGACCTCGAACCAGTTGCATTCGGCGAGGTCACAGCGGAGCTTGAAGCCGTAGAGCTCGAAGCCGCCGATGGCGGTGCCGCCGACCTGGAGGTCACCGTAGACGTCGAGGCAGCCGGAGATCCCGCCCCAGGAGAACCTGGGGGTCACGCGCTTGTAGTCGACGCCGAACTGGATATCGACGCCGAAGGCGATGCCGCAGCAGAGGTCGAAGAGGTCATCCATGGTGAATTTGATGTGGCGGAAGCCGTGCTTGGTGAAGTAGAGCTCGGCATCGTAGGTGACGCTGCAGCAGAGGGAGAGGTCATCAAGCTTCAGGGTGAGGTCCTTGAACATGATCCCGCAGCAGCAGTCCTCGAAGCGGAGCGTGCCCTCGAGGTTCTGCCACTTGGCGGAGAGGGTGTAGCGCATGTAGGAGGGCATGGGATCGCCCACGAGCCTCACGGCGTTCTTCCCCCCAAAGCCGTCGTCTACATAGCCCTCGGCATCGGGATCAACCGGGCCTCCGGTCACCGGGTGATCGGTGGCCATGTTGCCGGGCCACCACCCCCCGTTGATCACGTACTTGTACCGATGCTGCCCGGGCGGGAGGCAAATGGTGACCGACCACTCGCCGGTGGCAGGATCATAAGTCATGGCGGTTTCGGGATCGGTGGCGTTCCAGCTGTCGAAGTCGCCAGCCACGTTCACCGAGGTGACGGTCTCGCCGGCGGCCGGGATATAACGGAAGGTGACGTTGACGCAGCCTGCGATGGGACAGGTAGACCGGATAATCCGCACGGCGTTCTGCCCACCGAAGCCGTCGTCTACGTAATCCTCAGCATCGGGATCCACGGGGCCTCCGCTCACCGGATGGTCGGTGGCCATATTCCTCGGCCAGGATCCGTTGATCACGTACTTGTAGCGAATGGGACCGGGGGTGAGGTAGAGGGTCACCCGCCACTCGCCGGTGGCCGGGTCGTACTTCATGGCGGTATCGGGGTCGGAGGGGTTCCAGTCATCGAAGTCGCCGGCCACGTTCACCGAGGTGACGGTCTCGCCGGCGGCCGGGATGTACCTGAAGGTCACCGGGACCGGACAGCGGTCCGGGGGAAGGTATGGATCGGCCCAGTGCTCGGCCTTAGCGGTGAACTCAGCCCCCATCACGTTGGCTTTGCCCTCGACGAAGGCGTACTTATAGGCCACGTCCTGGTAATCGAAGTAGATGCCGGATTTGAGCTCGGCGGCCCCAAACACAAGCCCCGAGAACTCGAAGGCCTGCTCGGTGGCCGCCAG
>JALVLL010000169.1 GCA_027027485.1 Candidatus Bipolaricaulota bacterium
GGGCTCGGCATACCCCTCGAGAAGGGTCTCCACCCGGTGGTTGGCCTGCTTGAGGTAGATCCGGGCGGAGAGGACTCCGGAAAGGACGGGATGCCGCTCAGAGGTCCGGAATTCCCCCCGGACCTCGGGGAGGGCGGCGCGCGTCTCCTCGAGGAACCGCGTGTAATCGCTCAGGATGCCGATGGCGAACCGGAACTCCGGGAACCGCGTGTTGAGCTCTTCCACCACTTCCGGAAGGTCTTCTTGGGGGCCCCGGTGATCGCAACCGTTCATGAGGAGGACCGCCCCTGTACGGCTCCGACGGGAAAGCTCCTCCAGGAACTCGGAGAAAGGCTCCCCTTTGGGGTTAAGGAGCCCGGCTTCCACTAAGCGCGCAAGGGGGCGGGTGAGCACCCCCGGATCCGCCGATAGGCGTTCCGCGTTGCAGTAGCCCGTTTCCATCACGTGGCAGAGCACCGCCGAGCCATCGGGGGCGTGCCAGACGAAATCTGGACCTCCCGCCTCCGCGCAGGCCCCATCGGCCCCCCGCATGACGTAGGCCGAACCGATCCCGAACCCCTGGAGGACCTGGGGGAGTTGGGCGATGTGGCCGAAGGCATCGGGAACGTAGCCCTCCAGCACCACCCCACCGAACTCCCGGGCGATCCGGGTGCCGTAGAGGAGGTTACGCACCAAAGACTCCCCCGAGACCAGGAACTCATCCGGCTGAACATACCAGGGCCCGATGAGGAGCCTTCCTTCACCGATGTACTTGCGGATGGCCTCTTCTTTTTCCGGACGTACATCGAGGTAATCGAGGAGAGGAATGACTTGGCCGTCCAGGGTGAACTTGTAGCGGGGGTGGGCTTCCAAAAGGGAGAGGACCCGGTCCAGCGCCTCAACCAAGTAGAAGCGGAACTCCTCGAAACTCAGGTACCACTCCCTATCCCAATGCGTATGCGGCACCACAATGGCCTTTTTCATTTCCGTCTCCGTGAATGGCTTATTTTGCCGGGGAGGAAGTTCCCACACCAGATGGGATTGGTGATAGCCGCGAGGGGGCCCAAACGGGGGCCGGGAATAGGGACACGGAGCTCCGCCCGCACGAACCTCACCGTTCTCGTGCCGACCGTAAGTTCCGCCCTCCACCGCCCATCGTGAACGCGCTCCCTTGTAAAGATCCCTTGATCCGTAACCACCGCCAATTCAAGCCCCTCGCCGCCACACACCTCCACCCCAAGCCTCCCCTTCTCCACAGGGGGGACCCTCATCCCCTGGCGAAAAACCTCCCCTTCGCATCGAAGTTCAAGTGAGACAAAGGGACCCGAAGGGCATGCAGAGATACTAACATGGCCCTTTCGGATCCCGTTCAGTACCGAGCTCGAAGAACGATCTTGAGAGAAGACCCAAGTTGTGGGATAACCGAGCCACTCCACGAGGGTTCCATCGTTCCGGAAACGCGGATGGGTATCACTTCCTCCCACAGCGACTACACGCTTGCCATGCCTGAGCTGGGCGTCCCATAGCTCAAGCGACGCCTCGTTTCCCATCCCCCACAACCCATGCCAAACCTCTAGGCAATCGAAGGGAACATCGAAACCGAATTCCCAGGGAGGCCCTCCGGGTTTAGGGTGGTTTATCGAGAAGATCCGGCCCTCCGAGGAGGCGGCCCGATACACGGCCTCAATATCCCCAGGGGTCCGGCACCTGAAGTCCAACCAGCGTCCCTGGCCCCATACATTCGCATGACCTCGGTAGGTGGTGACTTCCTCCCCGGGGATAAGGATTATCTTTGACCCCCCCACGAGCTCCTCCATCTCGCGCCAGTGGCTTACGGTGTTGTGATCGGTGATGGCGAGGAAGTCCAGGCCCTTTCGTTCCGCCGCCCATACGAGATCACGGACGCTCCCCTGGGCCTCGCTGTGATGGGTATGGCAGTGGAGATCACCCTTCAGCCACCCCGGCCTTTCGACCCCTGCCATTGTGGGGTAATCGGGCCCGTGGACAGCGAGTACTTCCCTTTCCGGAACTTCTGCGGGATCGCGATGAAGGCAAACCTCCACCTCATACGCACAACCCCGTGGCCTCACTTTGTAGAGGCCGAGGACGACGTGCCAGATTCCAGGATAAATGGGGCCGGGGATGTACCCAGGGGTCGCCCAACCCTCGCTTATGACCACCTCCTTTCGAGCGCTCCCGCTCCATCCCCGAAATCCCTGCGCAGTGAGAAATTCACAGCCCCGGGGATCGAAGACCCCGAGGTCCAGGACGTTCCCATCCCCATCGTAGTCGTAAGCGATCTCGATGTGCCTTATTCCCGGAGGGACATCGAAGGGCAACAGGAGGTACGGGTCCCTCTCGCGATCGGCGGGGTAAACCCTTCCCCGGAATGCCCTTCGGTAGGCAGTCGCCTTGTTCACCGTATCCGTTTTCCCCCGGAGTCGAAGAGATGAACCCTGGAGGGGTCCACTAAGAGCCATACCTCGTCCCCGAGATGCGGGAGCTCCTCCGTGAAGAGCCGCACCGATACCGTGACTTCGCCCACTTGGGCGGTAACCAGAACCTCGGGACCCAGGGGCTGCACGGCGTAAAGCCGCCCGGGGATGGCCCCCGTCTCCCCGCGTTCGGCCAAGCGCAGGTGCTCGGGCCTTATCCCCAGGAACGCCTCCCCCGAGGGCGAGGTGCTGGATAAGGGAATCCGGAAGCCCGGCCCCACGAACTCCCCTCCCTCCAGGCGGCCGGGGATGAGGTTCATAGGGGGGTTCCCGAGGAAGGCCGCCACCTCCACGGTCATGGGCTCCCGGTAGACGTCCAAAGGGGATCCCACCTGGGCGATCCTCCCCGCGAACATCACCGCGATGCGGTCCGCCATGGCCATGGCCTCCGCTTGATCGTGGGTGACGTATACCGTGGTCACCCCCACCTCCCGCTGCAGGTGTTTGAGGAACGCCCTCGCTTCGAGCCTCAGTTTCGCGTCCAGGTTGGAGAGGGGTTCGTCGAAGAGGAATACCTTGGGTTCATGTACCAAGGCCCGGGCCACCGCTGCCCGCTGCTGCTGTCCTCCCGATACTTGTGAGGGGCGTCGGTCCAAGAGATCCGCGATCTTCAGGTGCTCCGCCACCTCCCTCACCCGCGCCACGAGTTTCTTCCGCGGCACCCCGCGCACCTTCAGGGGGTAGCCGATGTTCTCCAAGAGGGTCATATGGGGATAAAGGGCGTAATCCTGGAACACCATGGCCACGTCCCGCTCGCGGGGGACGAGATCAGTTACGTCCCTTCCACCGATGAAGATCCGTCCCGCGGTGGGACGTTCGAGCCCCGCGATGAGGCGCAGGGTGGTGGTCTTCCCGCAGCCTGAAGGCCCGAGGAGCGCGAAGAACTCCCCTTGGGCTATGTTCAGATCCACCCGATCCACGGCCACCACCAATCCAAAGTGCTTGGTGAGCCCCTGCAGCACGATGTAGCCGTTTTCCCGGGATTCCGAATTCACTTCCCCCCTCCCTTTATCCCTCCGAAGAAACGGAACCCGTATCGCCAGTTCACGAAAAGGTAGAGAACCACCACGGGGATCGCGTAAAGCAGGGAGTAGGCCGAGATCAAGGTGAGCACCGGGGTCCCGCCCTCGGTGTAGAAGGAGTAGATGGCCACCGGGGCCGGCATCTTCTCCGGGCTCCGGATGAGGATGGCGGGGATGAGGAAGTTGCCCCACGCGTTCACGAAGGCCCAAACGGCCACCACCATCATCCCCGGACGCAACACCGGAAGCACCACGTCCCGGAACGTCTGCCACGGGGTGGCACCGCTCACCAGGGCCGATTCCTCATAGGAGCGGGGGATGCTCTCCACGAAATCCCTCATGAGGAATATCCCGGTGGGGAGAAGCCCTCCGGTGAGGACGAGGATCACCCCCAAATGGGTATCGATCAGGCGCAGGTAATAGAGGAGGAGGAAGATGGGGACCATGGCCGCCGTCCCCGTCACCACCGAGGAGAAGAGCACCAAGAGATAGACCAGGACATTACGGCCCCTGATCTCAAGGCGCGATAGGGCATAGGCGGCCAACGTGGCGATGACCGCCGTCCCCAACATAGTACCTCCCGCCTGGATGATGCTGTTCAAGAAAAGGGCCCGAATGGCGAAGGTATTCCGGAATACGTCGCCGAAGTTGCGCAAAGTGAAGGGGCTCGGCCACTCCACCCGCAGGGTCGCCTGGGCGTTGAAGGGCGCGGTGAGGAGCCACAGGAGGGGGAGCACGAAGAAGGTACCGATCAGGACAGTGACCAATACGAACCCAAGCCTCAGGATCACGAACCGCACGAGGTTCATCTCCACGCCCTCCCTCGGCGCAGGGAAAGGAGGTAACCCGTGGCCAAAACGAGGTTTATCGCCATCATCACCACCGCCACCGCGGCGCCGCGCCCGAACTCAAGGAACTTAAACGCTACACGATATGTGTACATGGATACCGTCTCGCTCCGGAAGAACGGCCCCCCTCCAGTGATGAGATATGGAGTAAAGGTGTTGAAGGTCCACAGCGTGATGAGGATGAGGTCGGTAAGGAAGTGAGGAAGGATGAGGGGCAAGATGATGTCCCGGAACCGCTGCCACGCGTTGGCCCCCGCCACTTCCGCCGTCTCCCAATAGGACGGGGGGATATTCCCCAACGCCGCCGAGAAAAGGAGCATGGAGAAGGCCGTGCCCCGCCAGATGTTAAAGAGGGTGATGGCTACCAAGGGTTTTTCGAAGTACCAATCGATGGCCTTGGCCCCGAAGGCCCCGAGCACCGCGTTCAGTGTGCCGAAATCGCGGTCGAGAAAAGCGATCCATGCGAAGGCCACCGCCACGTCGGGGAGGATCCACGCCATGGTGGCCACCGAAAACACCAGCTCCCGGACCAATCCCTTCTTGCGATGGAACGCCAGGGCGATGGCGAGGCCCAGGGGAGCCTGCCCGAGGATGGCAGAGCCCAACACGAAGAAAAGGGTGTTTCTCAGGGCGTTTCCAAACTCCCCCGCCCGCATCCAGCGCGAGGCGTTGAAGAGCCGGTAATAGTTTTCCAATCCCACGAAGGAGGGATTGGCCGCTGAGGGACCGGTGAGGGCGGTGTCGGTGAAGCTGATTATGAGGACCCAGATGAAGGGGAAGAGGAGGAAGACCCCGATGAAGAGGAGGGCCGGGGCCAAAAAGGCCATCCCGGTGGTCCGGGGAAGAAGCTGCGGCGCACTGCGACGTGTCACTCTCGTCATATAGAGAAAAAGCGGGGCCCCACACAAGGGTGGGGCCCCGATATTCCCCTCACTCCTCGATCACGTTCTCCGGGCCCACGATCTCCTTTATGGCCTCGGCGTAGGCCTCCATGGCCTCCTCGGGAGTCATCACCCCAGCCACTACCCGCTCGGTCATGAGTTGAGCCTCATAGGAGATCTTGGGATAGCCGGGGAGCATGGGGCGCACCGTGGTCAACGGGAGCAAGGCCTTGGCCATCTCGCTCATCACCGGATCCCCGGTGACGGGGACGTCGGTGCGGGCGCGGATCCGGGGCTGGAGCTTCTGGAACTCAAGCTGCATCTCGCGGCTGAACGCGAACCGCATCAGGGCCCAGGCCTCCTCGGGGTGCTTGGTGTTGGGGTTGAGGATGAAACCGGTGCCGCCGGAGATGGTGACGAAGTTCTGGCCGCGGTAGCCGGCTCCCGGCTCCTTGGCGGGCATCATGGCCCAATCCACCACCTCGTTGCGGTTGGGCACCGCCCACTCGGAGCCCGGCGCAAGCACCGAGCGCCAGAACCAGTCGCCCTCAACGAGCATGGCGATCTTTCCGTCGCGGAAGAGCTCAAAGGTGCGGGCCCGGGCGCCGGGGATGAGCTGGGTGCGGGCGTCGCCGAGCTTCTCATCGATGTAAACCGTCTTGTAGAAGTTCAGGGCCTCGAGGATCCCGGGGTGCTTCGCGTACCACTTGCCGGAGTCGAAATCGTACATGTGGATCCCGGTGCCCAGAAGGACCATGAACCACCCCTGCATGGTGGTGGCCTCGCCCATCTGGGTACCGGCGTTTATCTGCAGAGGGATCACATCCGGAAGCACCTTCTTGAGGTAGCGGGCGGTATTGAGGAGCTCCTCCCAGCTGCGGGGTTGCCAGCGGATACCGGACCCCGCGGGGATGATCCCCGCCTTCTCGAAGATGTCCTTGCGGTAGAAGATCACCCGAACGTCGGTCCCGAGCGGGAGGCCGTAGACCTTGCCTTTGTATCCCAGGATCTCCCGCATGCTGGGCGGGATGTACTTCCAATCCTCCCACTCCCAGACCTCGGGCCCCACGATCTCATCCAGGGGTTTCACGAGCCCAGCCGCGTCGAACTCGGGGATCCAGAATCCGTCGAACCCCATGATGTCCGCGCCGCGACCGACCTTGAGGTCCAGGGCATACTGCTCTTTGAGGGCCTCATCGGTGCCGCCGAACTGGATGAACTCCACCTCCACGTCCTTGCCCTGTTCCTTCATCCACTTCTCGAAGGCGGGGAAGACCACGTCCTCCAGCCACTGGACCAAGAGGGAGTTAACGCCGCCGCGGACGGCGCGCGCGGTGACGGTGAGCTTGATGGTCTCCGCGGAAAGCCCAAGCCCCACGAGGGATGCCGCCAAAATCCCTACCAAAAGGCGTCCCAAAAGCCTGCGCATAACTCAAACACCTCCTTGAGATACTTGTTGTCCTGGGGATTCCCTTCGCTTCGGTTCCTTCCCTGCTCTCACCTCCTCCCGTGTGGTGCCGCCGCTTGAGGCCCGGACAACCAGCTCCCCGGGGATCAGGATCGGCCGTCCGGGGTCCTCCCCCTCTATGCTCCGGATGAGGAGCTTTGCGGCCCAGTACCCGAGCCAATAACTGTGGAGGTCGATGGCGGTCAAAGGCGGGATGAAGTAACGGGTAAGCTCGGTGTCCTCCACACATACCACCGCCACATCCTCCGGAACCGAGAGCCCCAAGTCCCTTAAGGCCCGGATGGCGCCCACGGCGTGGATACCGCTGGTGGCGAAGATGGCGCTGAAGGCGTGACGGGGGGCTTTCTCCAGGACGGTACGGTACACGGCCTCCTCGCTCTGCTCTACGTACCAGACGAGCTCCTCCGAGAAACCGATGCCGGCCTCCCGCAGGGCCGCCTGGTAACCGAGGAGCCGGTCCTGGCAGTGGGTGAAGCGGGAAGGGCCCGAGAGGAAGACGATCCTCCGGTGTCCGAGGCCGATGAGGTGCTGTGTTCCCAGGCGGCCGATCGCCACGTTGTCGTTGTCCACGTAAAGGGCGCCGTCCCGGGGCGGCCTCCCCACGAAGACATAGGGGATATGGCGCCCCTCCAGGAGCTTGAGATAGGGGGAAGCGAGGGATGGGTTGGTGATCACGAGCCCATCGAGGCTGCGGCGCTGCAGGGCCTTTCGCATCCGCTCGAGGACCTCCTCCTCGGTCTCGGAGACGAGGAGGAAGACGCTGTAATCGTATTCGGCCGCGGCCTGATGCATTCCCTGGATGAGGCGCATGAAGAAACCGGAAGAGGAGAAGAGGTGTTCGATGGTGATGGGGTTTATGAGGCCGATGGTGCGGGTTCTCCCGTCGGCGAGGTTCTTGGCGGCGGCGTGGGGCTGGTAATTGAGCTCCAAGGCAGCTTTGAGGACCTTAGCCCTGGTCTCGGAACTCACCCCGGGCTTCCCGTTGAGGGCGAGCGAAGCGGTTGAAACGGAAACACCCGCTTTCTTAGCCACATCCCGAATCGTTGGCTTCCGGTTCATTCGAACCGGTTCGCATTATAGGCCCGGAGGACCGCTGGCGTCAACCTCCTGCTACGTGCCTGAAGTGCACAGCCTCGCCGGCTACCATGGAAAGGAAATGGGGACCTTTCAGCGGGTGCGGGAGGAGGTGAAGCAGAGGGGATTGCTTTCCCCGGGGGAGCGGGTGTTGGTGGCGGTCTCCGGTGGGCCTGACTCCATGTGTCTCCTTTACTGCCTCTGGTGGCTCCGGAGAGACTACGACCTCAAGCTCACCATCGCCCACCTCGATCACGGGATCCGCCCGGACACCGAAAAAGACCTCGAGGTAGTGCGCTGGGCCGCCGATGACCTCGGCCTCCCGCTAATCCATGAGCGCTGGGATGTACCCGCCTTTGCCGAGGAAAGGAAGCTCAACCTGGAAGAGGCCGCCAGGATCGTGCGCCGAGAGTTTTTGGAGCGGGCCGCAAAGGATGTCGGCGCCACGAAGATTGCCCTGGGACATACCCGCACCGACCTCGCCGAGACCGTCCTCATGCACCTTTTGCGCGGGGCAGGGCCCGGGGGACTCAGGGGGATCCTCTTCGCTTCACCTCCCTATATCCGCCCCCTGCTCTGTGTCTCTCGGACCGAAACCCAGGGTTTCTGCCGCGAACACGACATCCCCTTCGTGATCGATCCCACCAACTTGGATACCCGTTACCTGCGCAACGCCATCCGCTTGGAGCTCCTCCCCTATCTTGAAAAGTTCGCGCCGGATCCCGAGGGGGCCCTGGCCCGCTCGGCCGAGCTCTGGGCCGAGGCGGAGGAATCCCTGGAGTGGGCCGCCTCCGAGGCCTTGGGTAAAGCGAGGCTAGATCAGGAGACCCTTTCGGTAAAACAACTCCTGGAACTCCCCAAGGGCTTGAGGGGACTTGTGGTACGGCGGATGGCCGCAGAGGTTCTGGGCACAGATAGAGGCATCGATCGCGTCCACATCGAGCAGGTGCTCCATATCCTCGAGAAGGAGGAGGGCCTCGCCATGGCCACCCTCCCCAAGGGCCTGGTGGTGGAGCGGTGGCGCGACAGGCTCCGCTTCCGCCTCGCTTCCCCCGAGAGCGGGCACCCCCTACCTGCAGGGGAGTGGGAGCTTCCCCTGGAGGGAGAACGGGAGATCCCCGAGCTCGGCTGGAGGTTCAGGCTTTCCCTGATCCCGCGGCCGCCGGACCTACGTCCCCCTTCCCGGTACGTAGCCTACATCGATCCCCGGAAGATCGTCCCGCCCCTTTACGTCCGCACCCGCCGCCCCGGGGACCGCATCCGCCCTTTGGGCTTTCCGAAACCGAAGAAGCTCAAGGACGTCCTCTCCGCAGCGGGGATCCACCCCGACGAGCGCGATCGCGTACCTCTCCTCTGTGATAAAAAGGGGATAATCTGGGCCGTGGGCGCTAGACTATCGGAGGACTACAAGGTGGAGGAGGACGCCACGGAGGTCCTTTTGGTGGAGGCGGAGAGGCTCCGATGATCACGCTTCTTGTGTTTCTCGCGACGATCCTTTTCCTGATCGGGGTCCATGAGCTCGGCCATTTCTTTGCGGCGAAGCTCTTCCGGGTATGGGTGGTGGAGTTCGCCATCGGCTTCGGCCCGGCGCTTCTGAGCTGGAAACGGGGGGAGACCAAGTATTCCCTCAGGGCGTTCCCCCTGGGGGGGTATGTGAAGCTCGCCGGGGAGGGGCTGGAGCTCGAGGAGGGAATCCCGTTCGAGCGGACCCTTCCGGGAAAGTCCCCCCTGGTGCGGGCGGCGGTGGCGCTGGCGGGCCCGGCCATGAACCTCGCGGCGGCGGTCCTCATCGCGTGGCTCGGGATCTTCGGCTTTGGGCTTCCGCAGCCCCAGGTGGCGGGGCTCGTCCCCGATGCTCCTGCCGCCCGTTACCTCGAAGTGGGCGATATCGTGCTCGAGCTCGGGGGAAGCCCGATCTGGGATTGGCGCGCGGGCTATCCCGAGCTGAGCAAGAGGATCCAGGAGATCGCCCCGGATCCGGTTCCCTTCGTGGTCCTGCGGGGAGAGGAAAGAGTTTCATTCGCGATTCCTCCCAAGTATCTCCCCGATGAAGGGCGCTACATCGTGGGCGCCTACTTCGCACCCCGAATCTTTACCACGGAGATAACGGCCTTGGAGCCGGGGAGTCCCCTGGAACGCGCGGGCCTTTGGCGCGGGGACGTGATCGTCGGTGCCTGTGAAAGGCAGGTCAGATCCTTCACGGAGCTCCTCGTTGCCCTGAGGGAAGGGTGCCGCGAGCTTTCGGTGCGTCGGGGAAGCGAGGAGTTGAATATCTCTCTTCCCGATAGGCCCTTGGAGGAGCTCCTGCAAGGGGTGAGTTTTAAACCCCTTCCGGCCTTCTACCGGCGTCCCCCATTGGATGTGAGCCTTGCCCTCGTGGGCCGGTGGTTCGCCGAGACCATGGCGGGGTTCAAGCGGGCGGTGGAGCTCCTTATCCGCCGCCCCCGGGAGGCGGGGGAGATGGTCTCGGGGC
>JALVLL010000170.1 GCA_027027485.1 Candidatus Bipolaricaulota bacterium
GGCCCTACCAGGGCCGCGAACTCCCCCTTCCCCACCCGGAGGGAGACCCCATGGAGGGCGGGGCGGTCGGCCCCGAGATAGGCGGCGCTGACCCCCTCGAGCTCTACGGCGTAACTTCCCATTCGAAAAGTTCCTCCTCCGGGAGGTAGAGGACGCGGCGGGCGAGCTCCTCGGGCTCCGCGGTATCGTGGAATTCCTTTGCCCAGCGCTCCTTCAACGTTATCCGTACCTTTTTCCCATCGGCGTGGAACGTGGCCCGGGGGATGCCGCCGTCCCGCACCCGGAGGTTACCCTTCCCCGCGGTGCAGCCCGTGGAGATCTGGATCCCATCCACCAGGCACGATACCGGCGGTGCCGTTCCGGTTTCCACCTCGGCCGCAATCCCGTGGTATCCGGGATGATCGAGGAGCTTAAGGGCCAAGGCCCCCATCCTCAAACCCGCGGCCATGAAGGGCCCGAGGTGCCCGTGGAGGCGTACCCCGAAGAAGAGCAAGGCCTCGGGGCCCTCATCGGGGGGAATGCGGCGCCAATGCATCAGGCCCCCTCCTTGAGGGCTTCCACCGCCGAGAACACCGCCTCGGCGTTCCGGGCGAGCATGGAGAAGAGGTCCTGCGTTCCGGGAAGGGCCCCGGGGAAGTTGGTGAGCACGACGTGCATCGCCCCCAGGGCATGGGCGAGCTTAGCCCCGAAGGACACCCCCGACTGGAGGTTGTCGATCACCAACACGGCCCCCGCTTCCCTTCCTTTGGCGACGAGTTCCGTCAGGTCCTTGAGGGAGAGGCGCTCCTCCGGGGGATAGGTGGCCACCACCTCAAGGCCAAGCCACTTGGCGAACCCGGCTTGCCACTGCATCACGATGGCCGGGATCTCCTCAAGATGGAGCGCGGCTGCCCTTTCCGATACCTCGGCCGCCAGGGAGCGGACCCGCTCCACGAAAGCATCCTTCCTTTCTGCGAACGTCTGGGCCATATCCGGCCTCAGCGCCCCCAGGGCCTCGACGACGGCCTCCGCCTTCGCGATCAGGGGCTCGGGGGTGTTCCAGGGGCCTTTTAGGGCGAGCACCGTGGCGTCGGGGTTCACCCGGGAGAGGAACTCTTCGAGCCAGGGCTCGAACCCGTGGTAGAGGACGAGCTCGGCCCGGGCCACCGCCATGAGGTCGCTGGGTTTGAGGTCGTAATGGGCCGGGCAGAACCCCGGGGGGATAATCACGGTCACCGCGACCGCATCCCCGCCGATCTCCTCCGCGATGTTCCCCAAAACGGCGCTGGTAGCCACTACCTTTACCGGCTCGGCCCCCAGGAGGGGAAGTGCGAAAGCCAATACCGCAGCGGAAAGGAGTATCCGCATGCGCCCTCCTTTGTAACACGATTTTTACTTTCGTGCTACAATACCCCCTCTATGTCCGGCGTGCAAACCCCAACGCCCCGGGCTTGTCTCCCAAGCCACTCGCCACTAAGATTTCTACGCTCCACTAGGGCGTCGGCTAACGGTAGGCCACGGGGCTTTGGACCCCGGAGTGGAGGTTCGAATCCTCCCGCCCTAGCCAGATGCAATCGGGTGATCTTTCCCCCCTGATCGGGTCCCTTGGCCTGGATATCCCCCCCGAAGATCTCGCCCCGGCCCTCTACCACGCTTCCTACGCCAACGAGCGGGGCCTCGAGAGCAACGAGCGGCTCGAGTTCCTGGGGGATGCGGTGCTCGATCTCGTGATGGCGGATATCCTCTTTCACCGCTTCCCGGACCGCGATGAGGGCGACCTCACCAAGATCAGAGCCGTCCTCGTTTCGCGGCCCATGCTCTATGAGCTCGCACGGGAAATCGATCTCGGGAAGTACCTCTTCGTTTCGGAGCCGGCGGAGGACCTCGGGGTACGGGAACGTCCCTCGGTGTTGGCCGCGGCCATGGAGGCCATCTTCGGGGTGGTCTTCCTCCGCCGCGGCTACCCCTACGTCAAGGGCTTCATCGAGGGGCTTTACGGGAAAAGGATCGACGAGGTGGCGGCGCGGCGGCCCGAGGACTACAAGACCTTGCTTCAGGAGTTGGCCCAGAAGCGCTTCGGTGAGCTCCCGCGGTATCGGCTGGTGGGAACGGAGGGGCCGGAACACGACAAGCACTTCACGGTGGAGGTCTCGCTGGCAGGGAAGAGCGCCCTGGGCCGGGGGAGGAACCTGAAGGAGGCCGAACAGGCGGCCGCCAAGAGGCTTTACCTCGCTTTAGAGGAGATCACCGACTGAGGGAGTCCTCCAAGCGCTCCCGCTCCAATATCCTCTCCTGTTCCCTCACCGCTTCCTCGTGGGCGCGGTCTCCAGCGGGCCCGGCTCGGCGCCGACACAGCTCCTCCAGGAGCCCGGCCCGCCCATAGACGATCAAGGTGTCCCCGGGGCGGATCTCGGTCCAACCGCGGGGGGCGCCAATATAGGTCCCGTCCTTCCGCCGGATCCCGAGGACCAGGATACCCTCTTCCTTAAGCTTCAGATCCGCGAGGGTCTTTCCCGCCAGCCAATCCCCCGGCTCCACCACCCGCTCCACCACGCGGTAGTCGCCGTAGAGGTCCAAAAGATCAGCGTAATCCTTGACATCCAGGTGGGTCCAACGTCTGAGGGCCCAGCTTATGACGCGGCCGAGGTACTGGTCAACGAACCGGCTCCGGGCCGCCGCCCACAATGCCCCTAACCCCACGATGAGGACCGCGAGCCTCAGGATGATCTCCCGGGGACCGGCGGCGGAGAGGAAGGAAAGGATCAAGGAGGCGATGGCCGAGACGATCCCCGCGTTCCCCAAAAGCATAAGAAGGAGGATGATCCGACGCCGCACGGGATGGGACACCACGAGCTCCGCTTCCGAGGTGGTGAACCCCACCCCGGAGAAGGCGGAACGGGCTTGGAACCGGGCCACCTCCCGGGAGAGGCCGGTGAGGGTCAGGGCCACGGTGGCCACCCGGGTGATGATGAGGGAAAGGACCACCACGACGAACAACGAAACGAGCGCGATCATGGCCGGTCCTCCAGCATTTTAGGCTGCCGGGGCCTCAGAGCCCATAGAACTCGGGGCGCCGGTCGGCGAAGAGGTCGTTGTAGCGGGTGACCCGCTTGTCCAGGGCCCTTGTGGGATCGATCTCCGCGATCCCGATCTCCTCACGATCCGGGGATGCGCTCCGGAGCACCACCGCGTCCGGAGCCACGATCTGGGAGCCGCCGGTGAAGCTTAAGACCTCGCCTCCCCGCTCCTCCACCCCGATCCGGTTGGCGGTCACGGTGTAGACCCGGTTCTCCATGGCACGGACCCGCATGGAAAGCTGCCCCAGCCCGGGAAGCACCAAGTTCGCGGGATGGCAGATGATCTGCGCACCCTTTAGGGCCAGGGTCCTTGCGGTCTCGGGGAAGAAGTGATCGAAGCAGATCATCACCCCGATCTTCACCCCGCCCATATCCACGGGCTCGAGGGGGAGATCCCCCGGGTCGAACCAGAGCTTTTCCTTGCCGAAGAGATGGATCTTGCGGTAGCGGGCGATGAGCCCTTCCGGCCCTACGACCACGGCGGCGTTATAGACCCTGTCGCCGGTGCGCTCGGCCACCCCGGCCACGATGAAGCAACCCCGCTCCCGGGCGAAATCCGAAAGGGCCCGGGTTGTGGGCCCTTCGGGGACCGGCTCCGCGAGCTCCATGAGCTCCTCCCGCGAGGCGAAGAGGTACCCGGTGGAGAAGAGCTCGGGGAGCACCCAGAGGTCCGCCCGCTCTCCTTCCATAAGGGAAAGCGCCCTCTCGATGTTCCCTTCCACATCGCCGAACCGCGGCCCAAGCTGTACGTATCCCACCCACATGGCCCCCTAAGGTAGCGCAATTTCGCTCGTGGTACCATCGGGTGTGGAAGGAGGGGCTGTGAGGTTCGAAGCGGAGATCGCGGGAAAGAGGTTGGTCTTGAAGCGTGGGGATATCACGGTGGAGGAAGCGGACGCCATCGTAAACTCCGCCAACCCGGAGCTCACCCCTGGGGGCGGAGTCTCGGGGGCGATCCACCGGGCCGGTGGCCCCCAGGTCACCGAGGAGGCGGCGCGGATCCGGAGGGAGCGGGGGCGCCTGAGGACAGGCGAGGCGGTGATCACCTCCGGGGGGAAGCTTCCCGCCAAATGGGTGATCCACACCGTGGGACCCGTGTGGCACGGCGGGACGAAGGGCGAGCCCGAGCTCCTTGCCAAGGCTTACCGCTCGTGTTTGGAGCTCGCCAAGGAAAGGGGCTTCAAGACCATCGCCTTCCCCAGCATATCCACCGGGATCTACGGGTACCCCATCGATCGGGCGGCCGAGGTCGCCCTGAGCACGGTGAAGGGGTTCCTCGAGGCCGATCCCGGTCCCATTGAGGAGGTCCGCTTCGTGCTGTTCAGTGAAAAGGACTTCGAGGCCTACCGGGCCGCTTGGGAGAGGATCGCGGGCTAGACGGCGCGGAAAAGAAGGCAGGCGTTCTGGCCGCCGAAGCCGAAGGAGTTGGAGAGGGAAACACGGACCCGGACGGGACGGGGCCTTTCGGGAACGTAATCTAGATCACATTCGGGATCCCGCTCCCGCCAGGTTACGGTGGCGGGGACGAGGCCCTCGAGGAAGGGAAAGATCGCCGCGGCGGCCTCCACCGCCCCCGCGGCACCCAGAAGGTGTCCGATCTGGGACTTGGTGGAGCTCACCGGGATCTCGTAGGCCCGTTCCCCGAAGAGGGCCTTGATGGCTCTGGTCTCGGCACGGTCGTTGAGGGGGGTGGAGGTCCCATGGGCGTTGATGTAATCCACCTCTTCGGGGGGTACTCCGGCGCTCTTCAGGGCCGCTTCCATGGCGCGGCGGGCTCCCTCCCCGTCCTCCGGGGGCGCGGTGATGTGGTGGGCATCGCAGCTCGCCCCGAAGCCGACGAGCTCCGCCAGGGCCTCCCCCCCACGGGCCCGGAGGTGCTCCTCCGACTCCAGGACCAACACACACGCCCCCTCTCCCATCACGAATCCATCGCGCTTCGCGTCGAAAGGTCTGGAGGCCACCTTCGGGTCCATGCAGCGGGACAGTGCCCCCATACGGTCGAAGCCCGCGTACACGATCCGCAACATCACCGCCTCGGTTCCCCCCGCCAAAGCCCAGTCGACCATCCCGGAGCGGATCCACTCCCAGGCCATCCCGATGGCGTGTGCCCCGGCGGCGCAGGCGGTGACCACTCCGGTATTGGGCCCCTTTATCCCGAACTCGATCCCCAGCTGGGCCGACACCGCGTTGGGCATCATGGTGGGGACGAAGAAGGGCGAGACCCTCTCGGGACCGCGCTCCTCCAGGGTGTGGAGGTTGTGGACAAGGGGCTCCACCGGGCCGATCCCCGTGCCCATGACCACTCCTCCCCAGGGGTCCTTTGGGACCTCGAGCCCGGCCATCTCCAGCGCGAACCCCGCCGCGGTCAGGGCGAATTGGGTCGCCCGCCCCAGGCGTTTCGCCTTCTTGGGGGAAATGAAAACCTTAGGGTCGAAATCCGGTACCGGCGCCCCGACCTTGGACCTTATGCCGGAGAGGTCCAGGAGGTCATCCACCCTACGTACGGCGACCCTCGCTTCCCTGAGCCCCTTGAAGAACGCCTCGGTCCCGATTCCGAGGGGGCTCACCACGCCGATCCCCGTGACGAACACCCTACGCATGTCCTTCCTCGACGGTATCGGCGAAGATGAAGACCCCTTCGGGCGACACCCGCACGATCCCCCGTCTCACCCTGAAGATCCGTTCCCCTTCCCGGGTCTTCAACCTCACCGGCGCGTCCTCCAGGGCGAAGACCGCGGGGGCATGTCGGGGCAGTATCCCCAGCTCCCCCTCCGGGGTCCGGGTGAACACCCCCTCCACCTCGCTCGAGAAAACGGTGCGTTCGCAGGCCACGATCTCGCACTTCACGGCCGAAATTTAACTGAGAAGCTCCCCGAACGCACCCATCCGGGAAGAATCAGAATGGCAGTTCCACGTCCGTTATCCCAAGTTCGTCCCGCAGCACCTTCAGGTCCCGCTGGACGGATTCGTTGACGGGGATCCCCTGCTCGTACGCGCGCTTCGTGGCGAGATATGCCTTCTCGCCAGCGGTGTAGATCCGCTCGGCCCCGGGCGCTTTCTCGGCGGCCCGCAGCGCCCGCAGGATCGCCCCGGCGGTGCGCTTGAAGTCCTCCAGGGGCACGAAGTGCTCTATATCTATGGCCATGAAGAAGTGGCCGAGCTGATGGGGCCTTGGGTTCCCCGCCTCGTCGAACCCGGAGAGGTCCTTGAGGAAGGCCCCATTCTGGAGAGCCGCACACAGGATCTCGATCATCACCGAAAGGCCGTACCCCTTGTGGCCGCCCATCTCCTCCCCCGCCCCACCTAGGGGAAGGAGGGCGTACTCGCCTTTGGGGATCCCCTTGAGGATCGCCTCGGTGTCGGTGGCGAGCTCCCCCTTGCGGGAGATGACCCAGCCTTTCGGGGTGGGCTTCCCCAGCCGGGCCAGGACCTCGATCTTCCCCCGCTGGGTGATGGAGGTGGCGGCATCGAAGCAGAAGGGGAACTCCTCGTCGGTGGGACAGGCGAAGGCGATGGGGTTCGTCCCCAGCATGGGCTCCACGGAGAAGGTGGGGGCCACCGAAGGCCGGGCGTTGGTGAAGGAAAGCCCGATCATCCCCTCTTTGGCGGCCATGAGGGCGTAGTATCCGGCGATGCCGTAGTGGGACGAGTTACGCACCGCCACCGCTCCCATCCCGTATTCCTTGGCCTTCCTCATCGCGAGCTTCATGGACTTGTAGCCGATCACGTGGCCCATCCCGTGGTGTCCGTCCACCACCGCGGTGGTGGGAGTCTCCTTTACGACCTCGAAGCGGGTGGTGGGGGAGAGGATCCCCTGTTTTATGCGGTCGTAATACATCTTGAGCCGGTTCACGCCGTGGGAGGGTATGCCGCGGATGTCGGATGTGATGAGGACATCGGCGCAGATCTCGGCGTCCTCCGGTGGCACGCCGCTTTTGACGAAGACCTGGTACATGAACTCCCTCAAGGTCTCCACGGGCACATAGACTACTCCCTCGTTCATCCCTCGCTCCTTTCCGCCAATCGCTCGTCGAGCTCTGGCAGCTCGGCGATACTTCTCAAAACATAATCCGGTTTCCACGAGGCCCCCTGGAGGTCCCTTTCGGCCGTCACCCCGGAGAGGACGAGGACCGAGACGAGCCCGTTCTCCACCGCCATGCGGACGTCGGTCTCCAGGCGGTCCCCCACCATGGCGCACTCCCCGGCCTCTAACCCCAAGACTTCCAGCGCCGCCCGCACCATGTGCCTCGAAGGCTTGCCCAAAACGAGCTCCACCTTCCTTCCGGTGGTAGCCTCAAGAGCAGCGATAACCCCGGCGGCATCGGGTATTTCCCCTCCTTCAACGGGGCATGTACGATCGGGGTTGGTGGCGATAAAGCGAGCCCCCTTTTTCAGGGCCTGGAAGGCGATGTTGAGCTTGCGGTAGTCGAAGGTGCGGTCGAAGGCGGCGACGACATACTCGATCTTTTCGGGATCCTCGCAGAGCTCGAGCCCCGCCTTGCAGAGTTCCACCAGAAGGGGAAGCTCCCCAATGGCGAAGACCTTGGTCCCGGGCGCTTCCCGGGAGAGATATCGGGCGAGAACCAAGGAGGAGTTCACGACCTCGTCCTCGGACGTGGGGATCCCCAGGCGGGTGAGCTTTTCCGCGTAATCGCGACGGGAATAGAGGGGTTTGTTGGAGAGGAAAACGATCCGCCGCCCCCGACGCCTGAGCTCCGCGACCGCCTCCGCCGCCCCCGGTACTAACCTTTCCCCCCGGTAGACCGTTCCATCCAGATCGAGAAGATATCCTTTAATCATTTCCGCACCGCTCACTTTTGGGACTGCATTGCTATCCCTTGAGCGAAACTCCGACGCAAGAGGAGGAGGATCGCCAAGGGGGGCAACATGGCAACTACGGTGCCAGCCATGATCACATTCCACTCCGGCGCCTGTTGTTCGCTGGCCAACAGCATCTTCAGCCCGATTTGTACCACCCGCATCTCCGGCGAGTTGGTGACAATTAAGGGCCAGAGGTACTGGCTCCACATGAAGATGAACTCGATCACAAACAGGGCCGCGATGTTCGTTTTTGAGATCGGTACCAGAATCTGGAGGAAGTACCGGATAGGGCCGGCGCCATCCACTCGGGCGGCGTCCGAAAGATCCCGAGGAACGGTGAGGAAGAATTGGCGGAAAAGGAGGATCCCCGTAGTGCTGGCAAAAAAGGGCACGGTCAGAGCCCAGTAGGTATCGATCCACCCGAAAGCTTTCATTAGGTCATATGTGGGAACTATCCTTACAGGCAGGGGGAGCATTTGGGTGATCATACATACAGCGAAGAGAAGCCCCCGTCCTGGGAAACGGAAATGGGTATAGGCGAACGCTGCCATTAAGGAGAGGATGATCTTCACCACGGCCACCACCACGGAGATAAAAGCGCTATTGAAAAAGAGGCGACCCATATTTACTCGGTTCCAAGCCTCGATGAGATTACTGACGAAATATTTATTCGGGACAAGGCGTGGTGGGAATTGGAAGGCTTCCTTAAAGCTCAAAGTGCTGGTGATTATTGCGTATATTACCGGGAAGGCGATAATGAAGACAGAAGTGATTAGAAACATATGTATGAAAATTTTAAAAAGCGTTTTCCGAGTCATCACTGCTCCTAACGGGCGTATACGGCCTTACGGGTGGATACCTTCAATTGGATGGCAGCGAAAGTGGCGATGGCCAGGAAGAGTACAAAGGATTGAGCCGAAGCATAGCCCGTATTGAAATGCACGAAGCCGTCACGGTAGAGCTTATAAACGAGGATTTCCGTGGAGTTGCCCGGCCCCCCCTGAGTCATGATGTCGATGAGTCCAAAAACTTGGAAAAAAGCGTAAAGGACATTCACAAAGATGAGAAAAGTGGTGGTCGGTGAAAGCAGAGGAAAGGTGACCACCCAGAAGGTACGCCACGGTCCAGCGCCGTCCACCCGTGCCGCCTCCAGCAATTCCCTGGGCACGTTCTGCAGACCCGCGATGTAGAAGACAATATTATAACCGAGCATCTTCCAGGTAGCAGCTGCTGAAACTACGAGCAACGCTATTTGGCCGTTTGTCATCCAATTCAGTCGGTAATGGCTTAGCCTGAAGACGATATAAGGTATCAGGCCTGTTGCCGGCGCGAAAAGGAGGGCCCAGATCGTTCCCGCCACAGCTGGCGAGAGGGCGTATGTCCATATGAAAGCTACTTGATAAAATCCTTGCCCATGGATCTTTTGATTCACCGCCAGGGCGATAAGTAACGAAAGAGAAAGACCTACGATAATCACAAAAGCGGAGAAGGCTAAGGTGATGAGAATGCTGTGTAGGTAATCCGGGGAAGAGAAAAGGCGTATGTAATTTTGAAAGCCCACGAAGAAAGTCTTTGTGCCGAAGATGCTGGTACGATAGAAGGAGGCACGCACACTTTGGATAAAAGGAACCACCAGGAAGACGATGATTACGGCTACGGAAGGGAACACCAAGAGGTACGGCAATATCTTGTGCTCAGGGAATCGTTCTCCACCCATGGCCTTCCTCTCCTAAGGGACCCGGGGAGGGGCCGGAGGTCATCCGGCCCCTCCCCGCCTGACATCAGCCGTGGAGGCTGGCGTACTCCTGCAGGAGTTCATTGGCCCGCTTGACCGCTTCGTCCAAAGCCCTCTTGGCGATTTCATAGACATCAAGTTCAGGCTTGGCGATCGCCTCGGAAACGGCCTTCTCAATGGCTGCCCGTTCGATCTCGCGGATTTGGACGAATGGCCCTAAGCGCACACCCAAAGCGGCCGGGGTATCGCGACGACCGGACAGGATTTGAAGGAAAGCGGTAAGGTAGTTCTGGTCTTTGCTAAACCATCCCTCATCCAGGAGCTTCTTGACCGCTTCGGTGGTGGCTGGGAAGTAGCCGGTGCCTTTGTGCCACAAAATGGCCGTTTCGGTACGGCCGATCCACTTGAGGAACTCCCATACCGCCTCGAGTTCCTCTTTGCTCTGGCCCTTGGCGACCCACAGGCTGGCCCCTCCGATCACTGAGTTGCCCGTGGGATAGCCAGCAAACCGGGGCAAGAACGAAGTTCCCACATGGAAGTTAGAGGCCTTTTCGATGCCAGCAAGGGAGGAGGTGGACTGGATGAGCATG
>JALVLL010000171.1 GCA_027027485.1 Candidatus Bipolaricaulota bacterium
CCGGGTTCCAAGCCCGTGCCCCCTCCGGCGCGAACCTCGTGCCATAAGGGGAGAGCACCTCGGACTCGTCCCTCTCCTCGATGGGAATACCGGAGCCGTCGGGGAGGGAAGGATCGATGGTGGAGGTGGGGGCCACCACGTAGAAGGGGATTCCATGGCGATGGGCTAAGACCGCGAGGGTGTAGGTGCCGATCTTGTTCGCCGTGTCCCCGTTCATCGCGATCCTGTCGGCCCCCACGAGGACGGCGTCGAGCTCCTTCTTCGCCATGAGCCAGCCAGCGGCGGAGTCGGGGATCAACCGGTACGGGATTCCTTCGCGCGAAAGCTCCCAGGCGGTGAGCCTGGCGCCCTGGAGCTTAGGTCTCGTCTCCAGGGGATATACCATCCAGAGCTTCCCCCTTTCCCAAGCGGCCCGGATTACCCCCAGGGCGGTCCCGTAGCCCCCCGTGGCCAGGGCCCCCGTGTTGCAGATGGTGACCACCTCGGCGCCCTCGGGAAGGAGCTCCGCCCCGAGCCTCCCCATCCGGATGCAGGCATCGACCTCCTCCCGGTGGATCGCCTCTGCCTCTCGAAGGAGCCTTTCACGGGGGAACCATCCCCTTTCCCGGGCCTCCCGGAACGCCCGTTCCATGCGTTCCAAGGCGTGGAAGAGGTTCACCGCGGTGGGCCTCGTCTTCCCCAAACCCTCCAAGGCCTCTTTGAACGCCCTCTCGAGGTCCTTCCCGTCGGGAAGGTCCCAAACCGCGAGGACCAGGCCATAGGCGGCGGCGATCCCGATGAGGGGGGCTCCCCTTACCCTCATGGAGACGATGGCCTCGGCCACCTCTTCCCACCGATGGAGCTTCCTCCAGACCTCCTTCCAGGGAAGCTCCGTCTGGTCGAGGATCTCAAGCGTGCCCTCACGCCAGCATATGGGGGTAAACATATCTGGGGGATCTTAGACAAAAAAACGCGGGGCACAACGGGAGCGCCCCGCGCCGGACAAAGGAGGGAGTGCCGAACGGAGAAACACCTCCAAATGAAACACAAATTACAAGTTTACGCCGAAAGTACCCTTAATGCAACCCCGGAACTGAGGCCCTGTTAAAAAATGAGGGGGTTCTCCTTTCGGGAAACTTTCGGTTGGAGGTGAAAAAACATGAAAGGAGAACCCCGCATCAGTTTCAGGGTACTCGGCCTCCTCCTCAAGTCCCGGGGGATTGTAACCAAAAACAGGGTCCCCCTGTGGGAGATAGCTTTGGGGCTCGTGCTCCACCAGCTGGGCCTGAGCCTCAGGAAGACGGCTTTGGTTTTGAGCCGGCTGGGGAGGTAAGTAAGCCATGTAGCGGTGTGGTACTGGAACAGGAAGGCGGGCATGGGCTTCAAACCCTACCACGGTCCCCTTCCCCGGTGGTCGTGGTGGACGAGACCTGGGTGAGGGTGAAGGGGAAGGATGCCTGGATCCATGTGGCCCTGGATCCGCGGACCTTGAGGATCATCTACCTGGAGCCCTTCTTCAGACGTGACGAGTACACCACGGACCTCTTCCCGGAGCATCCGGTGGAGGAGTACGGGGAGTGGCCCAGGGAGGTGATCACCGACGGGGGAAGTTGGTACCGTGCTGCCTTCTCGTTCTGGCAGATAGAAGGGAGGATAAGCTGGAAGGTGGTGCGAGGTGGGGGTAGATCGGTGAACGAAGGCTTCTTCGGGGAGTTCCTAAAAAAGAGGGCTTAAGGATTTCGATGAGCACTTCCCCACAGGAAGCTTTGAGAGCCTGAGAAGCTGGTTTTCCGCCTCCGCCTGGTTCCACAACGCCCTCATGGAAGCTGTTTTTAACAGGCCCCATAAACGTCCCCTCGTATTCCCTCGTATTGTGAGGATGAAGTTTCCGACCACGTCTCCTGCCTGGACGCGATGGATTCCCCATTACTCCGCCGAAGTGCGGGAAGTCGTCTGGGATCGGAAGACCGGGATCGCCTCTGCGGCAAAGTCCTGGGCTTGTTGGGATTCGGGGAGATCGTCCGCCTCCTCGCCAAAAAGGCGAAGCCTTTGGGGTTCGCGATCCTGGCCCATGATCCGTATCTGCCACGGGAGGTCTAGAAAAACGCTGCTTAGCCTGTGATCTTCGGAGAACCCCTTTCCGTCCATGTGCCTCTTCCTCCGGAGACCCATCACCTGATAAACCGGCGAATGCCCTTGCGTTGGTGAAGCCCATCGCCTGTTTCATTAACACTTCCCGCGGCGGAGTGGTGGATGATTGGGCATTGACGGACGCATCAAAGCAGGGGCGGTTGGGGCCTGTTGGACTTGATGGGAAAGGAACCCCCTGATCCAGAAAATGAGCTCCTCGAGCTACCCTAGGTTTTCTACCCTAGGTTTTGATCTCTTCTCACGTGGCCTGGATTCAGAGGAGTCGGGAAGGGAACTTCGCCGCAAGATAGCCACCGATATCGGCTGAGTCTTGAACGGGTTCCTGCCGGAAGGGTTGGTGAATCGGGAGCTGGCCCACCGGTTCAGGCGGGCCTCACGCCGTACTTCTCGCGGAGGGCTCGCTCCACGCACCTGGGGACGAACTTGGATACGTCCCCCCCGTAGCGGGCCACCTCCTTCACGATGGAGGAGGAGAGGAAGGAGTACTTGCCAGCCGTCATGAGGAAGACCGTCTCTATGTCGTTGTCGAGGTCGCGGTTGGTGAGGGCGAGCTGGAATTCGTAGTCGAAGTCCGAGGTGGCCCTCAGGCCCCGCACGATGGCGTCCACCCCCAGGGACTTGGCGCACTCGATGAGGAGCCCCGAATAGGTGATCACCTGTATCCCCTCCAGGCCCTCCTCCTCGAGGGCCTCCTCAACGAGCCTCCTCCTCTCCTCCACCGAGAAGAGGGGGGTCTTGCGCGGGTTCTCTACCACCGCCACGATCAGGGGGGAGAAGAGCTTCCTGGCACGCTTTATCACGTCGATGTGTCCGTAGGTGATGGGATCGAAGCTTCCCGGGTAGATCGCCTTAGGCAACGGCCCTCACCTCCGTGAACCTCTGAGCGAACCGCTCCAGCTCCACCCTGTCCGGCCCCACCATCGCCAGGGAGGCGCTCCCGAGCCGAAGGATCCTGCCCGCGAGCTCCCGGACCGAATCCACGTCCACCCCGCCGAGCTCCTCCAGGACCTCCTGCGGCGACTTCAAGGGAAGCCCCATGGCCGCAAGCCATCCCAGCCTCCCCATCCTCCCCGAGGGGGTCTCTAGCCCCAACAGGAAGAGCCCCTTGATCCGGCGTTTGGCGCGCTCGAGCTCCTCGGCGCTCGGCCCCTCCCGCGATAGCCCCTCTATCTCCCGGGCGACGACCGCCAGAAGCTCCTCGCATCGTTTCGGCTCGGCGGCCGCGTAGATCCCTACGTAGCCGGAATCGGTATAGAAACGTACGAAGGAGGCGACGGTGTAGGCGAGGCCCCGCTCCTCCCTCACCCTCTGGAAGAGGCGCGAGCTCATGCTCCCCCCGAGCACCGTGTTCAACACCTCCAAGGCGATCCTCTCCGGGGCACCGGCGGGAAGGCCGGGGAATCCGATGGCCACATGCACCTGTTGGATCCCCCTCTCCTCGATCT
>JALVLL010000172.1 GCA_027027485.1 Candidatus Bipolaricaulota bacterium
GTCCCCACAACGAACCCGACCCCTATGCTATGGCGATGGTGCTGGCCGGGGAGATCGAGGAAGCGGCAGGCGAGGATATCTGGGACGGCGACCTTGATGATCCCCCCATGCCCATGAGCGAGAGCTGAACCGAAATAATTGGAACAACAGGGGCTCCGATAATCTCGGGGCCCCTTGTCTTTTCATCTTGGGACGCGAAAGCGCAATTCGAAGCCTGTCTTGGAGTTCGGATCCTTCCGGGTTAAGATGCTTACGATGCATGAGGCGATGCTCTGGGAACCGTTCGGCGATAGCAGGGTGCGATGCAACCTCTGCGCCCACCGTTGCGTCATCCAGGAAGGCAAACGCGGGATCTGCATGGTCCGGGAAAACCGCGGGGGAAAACTTTACTCGCTGGTTTACGGACGGGTCGTCTCGGTGGCCCTGGATCCCATCGAGAAAAAGCCCCTGTTCCACTTCCTCCCCGGGGCCGATGCGCTTTCTTTGGCCACAGTGGGGTGCAATTTCAGGTGCGAGTTCTGCCAGAACTACCACATCTCCCAATACCCCCGGGACCACGGGGGGAGGATCTTCGGGGAGAGGATGGAACCCGAGGAGATCGTCCGCCAGGCGGTGAACTCCGGCTCCCGGGTGATCGCCTACACCTATACCGAGCCCACGGTGTTCTTCGAATTCGCCTACGAAACCGCCCGGCGCGCAAAGCCCCTGGGCATAAAGAACGTGTTCGTCACCAACGGCTACATGACCCGGGAGGCCCTGGAGGAGATCTCCCCCTATCTCGACGGGGCGAACGTGGACCTGAAGTCCTTCCGGGAGGAGACCTACCGCCGCCACATGGGGGCGACCCTCCAGCCGGTGCTAGATACCATCGAGGAGATGCACGAGCGGGGGATCTGGGTGGAGGTCACCACCCTGGTCATCCCCGGCATGAACGACTCCGAGGAGGAGCTCCGCTGGATCGCCGAGTTCATCCACGGGGTCTCCCCGGACATCCCATGGCACATCTCCCGCTTCTTCCCGGCCTATAAGATGCATTCACACCCCCCCACACCCATATCCACCCTGGTGCGGGCGTGGGAGATAGGAAGGGAAGTGGGGCTCAACTACGTTTACCTAGGCAATGTCCCCGGCCAGGGCGAGGACACGATCTGCCCCTCCTGCGGCCGGACCCTGATCCGCCGCTACGGGTTCCTGGTGGAACAGGACGAGCTCGCCGATGGCCGCTGTCCCGGATGTGGAGCCGAGATCGCCGGCGTCTGGTCCTAGCCCGGATGGTGACCCAAGAGCGCCGCGAGAAGATCGATCGGGTGGTTTCCGCGAGACTGAAGGGCCTTGTGGCCGTTTGTGAGAACTTCGCCAATCCCCATAACGCCGCGGCGATCCTGAGGACCTGCGAGGCACTGGGGGTCCTGAACGTCTACATCATCGAGGAGCTTGTCCCCTTCGAGCCCTCCCGGGCCATAACCCAAGGGGCAGAGAAGTGGCTCACCGTGAAACGCTTCCGCCGCGCGGAGAAGGCTTTTTCAGAACTCAAGGAAAAGGGATACCGGATCTACGCCGCCGTGCCGGGAAAGGGGGCGATCCCGGTGGAGGAGCTTCCCGTGGGGGAGCCCCTGGCCCTGGTCTTCGGGAACGAGAAGGAGGGGGTGTCGGGTAAGGCCCTGAGCTTTTGCGACGGGACCTTCAGGATCCCCATGTGGGGGTTTGTAGAGTCCTTCAACGTCTCGGTGGCCGCGGCCATCTCCCTCTACATAAGCGCCCGGAGGCGGCGGGAGCTTTTGGGGCAGGAGGGGGACCTCTCCCCGGAGGAGCGGGAGTCCCTCAGGCGACGCTATATCGAACTCTCACAGTAGGCCAGGAGGTGACGGATGGACTTATCCCAGGTGAAGGCGGCGGTCTGGAAGAGGATCGATGATATCGCGGATGAGCTTTGGGATATCGCCCTGAAGATCCACGAGAACCCCGAGCTCGCCTTCCAGGAGTACAAGGCCGCGGCCTGGCTCACCGAGGCCCTGGAGAAGGGGGGATTCCGGGTGGAGCGCGGCGTCGGGGGGTTGGAGACCGCCTTCAAGGCGGTACATCCCGTGGAGGCCGAGGGACCCGCGGTGGCATTCCTGGCCGAGTACGACGCCCTGCCGGAGCTGGGCCACGCCTGCGGCCACAACATCATCGCCACCATCGCCCTGGGGGCGGGACTTGGCCTTGCTCCCTTTAAAGAGACCCTCCCGGGAAAACTCATGGTGATCGGCACCCCGGCGGAGGAAGGGGGTGGGGGAAAGATCAAGCTCCTCGAGGCGGGGGTCTTCTCCGACGTGGATGTGGCCATGATGGTCCATCCCGCGGACCGCACCCTGGTGGAGCGGGGGTCCCTGGCCATAACCGAGGTGAAGATCGAGTTCCACGGGAAGCCCGCCCACGCCTCCGGCTCCCCGGAGGAGGGGATCAATGCCCTGGACGCCGTGATCCAGACCTTCGTGGGCCTCAATGCCCTGCGCCAACATATCCGGGATGGGGCCCGGATCCACGGGATCATCACCCACGGCGGAACCAAACCCAACATCGTCCCCGAGTACGCCGCGGCCCTCTTCTACGTCCGCGATATCGATGACGACTACAAGGAGGAGCTGGTGGAAAAGCTCCGGAGGTGCGCCGAGGGGGCGGCGCTTGCCACCGGGGCCAAGCTCACCTTCACCCGGGTGGGCCACGAGTACAAGGCCATGCGCCCCAACCACCACCTGGCCCAGTCCTTCCGCCGGAACATCGAGGAGCTGGGCTACGAGATCGAGCCCCCCAAGGGCGGGATGGGCTCCACCGACATGGGCGATATCTCCCAGGCCATGCCCGCCATCCACCCCTACATCAAGATCGCTCCCACCGGCACCCCGGGCCACTCCCATGAGTTCGCCGAGGCGGCCCGTTCCGAGGAGGCCAAAAGGGGGATGCTCGCGGCGGCCAAGGCACTGGCCGCGGTGGCATTAGAGCTTTGGCTCGTCCCCGGCTTCTACGAGGAGGTCCGCCGGGAATTCGAGGAGGTGGTGCTCAAGAAGGGAGGAGGCTCATAAGGAGCGCCTCCACCGGGATGAGGCGCTGCGATATCGGATCCGGGGCGAGCGAGAACTGCTCCAAGGTTACGGCCCCCAGGAGGGCATCCGAATCCGGGTCGCCGAAGATGACCACCGTCGTACGCCTCGCGCCGTCGATCTCCACTACCGCCTCGCAACCGTCACGCACGATAACGTTGCCGTCCGCGAGCCGCAGCCGCTGCTTGAAGGCCGGGCGGTAGCCCAGCTCCTCCAGGACCGGGCGGGGGATCCAGGTATAGGTGGCGCCGGTGTCCACCAGCGCCTGGATCTCCCGTTTCTCCTTCCCGTCGGCGCTGTGGATCACAATCGGATACCGAAAGGTCCCCATTTCGCTCCGAAAGGATTATATCTTCTTTTCCCTCGGCCTAGCTCGGGGCTCGGGCACTGGATCGTACCCCCCGGGATGCCAGGGGCCGCATTTGACCACCCTTTTCACCGCCAGCCACCCTCCCCTTAAGATCCCGTGCTTGAGCACCGCCTGCAGGGCGTATTCGGAGCAGGTGGGGTAGAAACGGCAAGATCTCGGGAGGAGAGGCGATACGAAAAGCTGGTAAAGCCTGATGAAGAAAGCGATAACCCTGCGCATCGCGCTACATCTTCTCCCAGATCCGCTCCGGTCGCAAACCCGTTGCGAAACGGTGCGTTTGTCGCTTCGTCTGCGATGAGATACATTCCTGGTGGGAAGATGAGCATCCCCTTCGATGCGGTGATCCTCGCGGCGGGCAAGGGAACTCGCATGAAATCCCGAGTCCCCAAGGTTCTGCACGGGATCCTAGGCTATCCCCTGATCGAGTACGTAGTCCGGACTGTTTCCTCTCTGGACCCCGAGAGGATCATCGTTGTCGTGGGATACGGGGCCGAGGAGGTACGGGAGTACCTCTCCGGGAGGGGGCTGTTTTTCGTCGAGCAGGCCGAACAGCTCGGCACTGTTCATGCCCTCCGGGTGGCCCGGGATGTGGTGGTTTCCCCTCGCTTTCTCGTCCTCCCCGGGGATGTGCCCTTGGTCCCCCGGGATGCCTTGGATGAGCTCCTGCGGGAGCATTTCGCAAGGGGTGCCTTGGCCAGCTTCCTTACCTTCTCCCCTCCCGAGCCCGAGGGATACGGGCGTGTGCTGCGGGACGAGTCGGGGATCCCCGCGAAGATCGTTGATGGGGGGAACGCGCCTGCGGAGCCCCTTTCGGGAGAGGTCGTTTCCGGGATCTACTGCATGGAGAACGCCCCCGAGCTCTGGAAGGCGCTCGGGGCCCTTTCCGGCGACGGTGCCCAAAGAGACCATTGCCTTGCTGATCTCATCCTGGCCCTGTATCCGCGCGTTTGGGCCCTGGAATGGCCCGATCCGGATCTCCTGCGGGGGGTGGATACCCGGGCCGATCTCACCAGGGTGGAGGGGATTTTGCGGGATCGCATCGTGAGAAGGCTTCAGTCCGAGGGGGTCACCGTGGTGGACCCCGCTGCTTCCTATATAGGGCCGGACGTGAGCGCCGGGATCGATACCGTCATCCATCCGGGGACGCATATCTACGGGCGTACCGGTATCGGCGAGGCCTGTGAGATAGGCCCTAACGCCTACATCGTGGACTCACGCCTCGGCGATCGCGTCCGGGTGTGGTTCTCGGTCCTCGAGGGGGCCTGGGTGGATGAGGGCACCTCCATAGGCCCCTATGCCCACCTCCGCCCCGGGGCAAGGATCGGGAAGGGGGCGCGGATAGGGAACTTCGTGGAGGTCAAGAACGCGGAGATCGGCGATGGCGTCAGGGCAGGCCACTTGGCCTACATCGGCGATGCCGAGGTGGGGGAGGGGACCAACATCGGTGCCGGGACCATCACCTGCAACTACGACGGGATAAGGAAGCACCGCACCGTGATCGGCAAGGGGGCCTTCATCGGCTCCAATACCGCCTTGGTGGCCCCGGTGACCATCGGGGAGGGGGCGGTGATAGGGGCAGGCTCGGTCATCACCGAGGATGTGCCCCCATACGCCCTGGCTTTGGGCAGGGCCCGCCAGGTGGTGAAGCCGGACTGGGCCCGGAGGAGAGCGGAGGAGGGGAGGGAAGGGTGATAGGCCTCAAGGTGGTGTCGGGAAACGCGCACCGGAGACTCGCCCAACGGGTCACCGAGCTCATCGTGGAGAAGCTGAACACGAAGTATTCCCGTTTCGTCGAGGGCATAGTCAGGGAGCGCTTCGGGGCCGCGATCGATGACCCCCTGAAATACGAGCACATCTGGTGTGAGGCCGACGTGAGGTACTTCCCCGACCGCGAGGTCTACGCCCACGTGACGCAGACCGTGCGGGGCCAGTACGTCTTCGTGATCCAGCCCACTTGCCCGCCGCGGGATCCGGACCTCGATGAGGAGCACCGCGCTTACTCCGTGAACGACCACGTCATGGAGCTCCTCCTCCTCATCGATGCCCTGAAGAGGGCTTCCGCCGAGAAGATCTGTGCCGTAGTCCCCTACTTCGGCTACGCCCGCCAGGACAGGAAGACCGAGGGCCGGGTCCCGATCTCGGCCAGGCTCCTGGCCAACCTCATCGAGAGGGCCGGGGCCACCAGGGTCCTGGCGGTGGAGCTCCACGCGAGCCAGATCCAAGGCTTCTTCGACATCCCCCTGGATCACCTGCGCACCGATCACCTCATCGCCCGCCACATCAAGGAGGAACACCCCGATTGGCTCGAGAACCTGGTGGTGGTATCGCCGGATATCGGGGGGCTTTTCCGGGCCCGGAGGGTGGCCGAAAGGCTCCACCAGGCCGAGTTCGCCACCCTGGCCAAGCGCCGTTTCAGGGACAAAGGGGTTGAGGTGCTCCTTGTGATCGGGGATGTGCGTGGAAAGAGGGTGCTCATCGTGGACGACATCCTGGCCACGGGCGGCACCCTGATCAGGGCGGCCGAGAAGCTCATCGAGGAGGGCGCCAGGGAGGTATACGCCGCCTGTACCCATGGCATCTTCGCCAGGGATGCCCTAAAGAGCATCGAGGATTCCCCCTTGAGCCGCGTTATCGTCACGGATACCATCCCCCAAGCCGACCTCGGGAACCATCCCAAGGTGGAAGTGATCTCGGTGGCGGACGACCTCGCCGAGGCGATCATCAGGATATACCTCGGCCTTTCCATAAGTGAACTTCTTGTCCGCAGCAGATGAACAGGGGGTAAAGGCATGGTGAAACTCACCGCGAGGAAACGTTCGGAGAAGGAGAAGCCCAAGGCCCTCCGGCGCCAGGGTTGGGTGCCGGCGGTGGTTTACGGGCCCCACCTGGGGAGCACGCCGATCGCCGTGGAGTACAAGGCGCTGGAGAAGCTCATCGCGGAGATCACCCGCTCCACCAGGATCGAGCTCGAGTACGACGGCGAGAGGCACTTCGTCTTCATCAAGGAGCTCCAGCGGGATCCCATCACCGATCGGTTCCTGCACGTGGATTTCTACGCCCCGGAGCCCGGCCAGATCATGACCCTGGAGATACCCATCATGTTCGTGGGGACTCCGGAAGGGGTCAAGGCCGGCGGCATCCTGGAGCACATCCACGAGCAGATCCCTGTGGAGGGGCCCCTGGAAGCCATTCCCCCCTACCTCGAGCTAGATATCTCCGGGCTCGGATTGGACGAAGCCCTCTTGGTCAAGGACCTCAAGCTCCCCGAGGGGCTCAAGGTCCTCTTGCCCGAGGACGAGGCCATCGCCATCGTGCTTCCTCCCAAGGTCTTGGTGACCGAGGAGGAGGTCCCCGCCGAGGAGGAGGCCGCTGAGGAAGCCCCCGCGGAGGGCGAGGGCGCCGCTCCCGCCGAGGAGGAAGGGGAGTCTTGAGGGCCGTGGTGGGCCTGGGAAACCCCGGGCCCGAATACGCCCTTACCCGACATAACCTCGGTTTTTGGGTGGCGGATCGCCTCAGGCTGAAGGGCCGTTGGCGGAGGGCCTTCTACCCCTGGGGCGAGCTTTTCCTGCAGGGGGATAGCCTCATCCTCAAGCCACTCACCTACATGAACCGCTCCGGGGAGGCGGTCCGGGAGCTCCTCTCGTTGTACCCCATGGAGCCCTCGGACCTCCTCCTGGTACACGACGACGTGGATCTACCGGTGGGGACGGTAAGGCTTAGGGAAAGGGGAGGCGATGGGGGGCACCTCGGGGTGAGGTCCGTGCTCCGGGTCCTGGGCACCGAGGATGTGCCCAGGATAAAGATCGGGATCGGCCCGCGTCCCCGCGGGGAATCCCTGGCCGACTACGTGCTCTCCCGGCCTCCCGAGGAGGAGCTTCGGCGGCTCCTAGAGGCCGTCGCCTTCGCCGCCGAGATCGCGGAGTGCTTTCTGGAGCGGGGGTATCGGGGGGCGATGGACCGGTACTCCCGGGGAACGGCTTCGCGCCAAGGGGTATAATTCCATTGGGTTAGCCATGTACGAAAAGTTTTCCCGCGACGCCAGCAAATGGCTTGCGGCCTCCCATACCGAGGCCGAGGAGTGGAGGCACCGCTACGTGGGCACGGAACACCTGCTGCTTGCGGCCCTCAGGCTCGAGCATCTCTCGGTGCACCGTTTCCTGGTGAGCCACGGGCTCACCTACGAACGCGTGGCGCGGATCATCGAGCGCCAGAAGGGGCGCGGCAAGCTACACGTTCCCCCCACGAGCCTGGAGATGACGCAGAGGCTCCGGCGTGTGGTGAAGGCCGCCTTCGAGGAGGCCCAGCGCCAGGGGGCGGATCTCATAGAGCCCGAGCACATCCTCTTCGCCCTCCTCAAGGAGGGCGAGGGGACCGCGGTTGAGATCCTCCGCAACTATGGCATAGACCTCCGGGTGGCCAAGGCTTACTTCCGCCACCGCCGCGGCGGGATGCGGGTGCGCACCGCCTCCTCCCAGCGCCTGCCCGGGGAGCTGGGCGAGTTCGGACGGGATCTGGTGGAGGAGGCGGAGATGGGGCTCCTGGACCCCGTTATCGGGCGCGAGAAGGAGCTCGAGCGGGTGATCCAGATCCTGTGCCGCCGCAAGAAGAACAACCCCGTCCTCATCGGCGAGGCCGGGGTGGGGAAGACCGCCATCGTGGAGGGCCTGGCCCAGAAGATCGCCATGGGGGATGTCCCCCGGGCGCTCCTCGATAAGTCCATCGTGGAGCTCGATATCGCCGGGATCGTGGCCGGGACCAAATACCGGGGCGAGTTCGAGCAGCGCCTCAAGAACATCCTCAACCGGGTGATGGAGTCCGACAACATCATCCTCTTCATCGACGAGATCCACACCGTGGTGGGTGCCGGCGGGGCCGAGGGGGCCATCGACGCCTCCGCCATCCTGAAGCCCCCCCTGGCTTCCGGGGCGATCCAGTGCATCGGCACCGCCACCCCCGATGACTACCGCAAGACCGTCGAGAAAGACCCGGCCCTGCGGAGGCGCTTCAAGACCGTCTACGTGGAGGAGCCGTCGGTGGAGGAGACGGTGAGAATCCTGAAAGGTCTCCGTTCCCGCTACGAACAGCACCACGGGGTCCGGATCACCGATGACGCCCTGTGGCAGGCGGCGCGCCTCGCGGACCGCTACGTCACCGACCAGTTCCTCCCCGACAAGGCCATCGACCTCGTCGACGAGACCGCCGCCCGGGTGCGGCTCTCGTCCTCGGACCTTCCCCCCGAGGCCCGGGAGCTCATCGATGAAATCACCAAGCTCGAGGAGGAGGAAGAGGAGGCCGTTGCCCACCAGAACTACGAGCTCGCCGCCAAGCTCCGCGACCAGCGGAACGCCCTCCTCGAGGAGCTCAGGGAGTACGAGGAGAAGCTCGAGGGATCGGCCGAGACCCCCACCGTGGAGGGCCACCACATCGCCGAAACGGTGTCGCTCTGGACCGGGATCCCCATGCACCACCTCCAGGAGGAGGACACCGCGCGCCTGGTGAACATGGAGGAGAAGATCCACGAGAGGCTCGTGGATCAGGACGAGGCCGTGAAGGCGGTGTGTCGGGCCATCCGGAGGGCCTACGCCGGGATCAAGGACCCGCGCCGCCCGATAGGGGCGTTCCTGTTCCTCGGGCCCACGGGGGTGGGGAAGACCGAGCTCGCCCGGACCCTGGCCGAGTTCCTCTTCGGCGACGAGGACGCCCTGATCCGGATCGACATGTCCGAGTACATGGAAAGGTTCTCTGTGTCGCGCCTGATCGGCGCCCCTCCGGGCTACGTGGGGTACGAGGAGGCCGGCGAGCTCACCGAGGCGGTGCGCCGGAGGCCTTACTCGGTGGTCTTGTTCGATGAGATCGAGAAGGCCCACCGGGACGTCTTCAACATCCTCCTCCAGGTGATGGACGACGGCATCCTCACCGACTCCCAGGGACGCAAGGTTTCCTTCCGGCACACGGTCCTCATCATGACCTCCAACATCGGCGGGAAGCTCATCACCGACCAGACCTCCACCGGCTTCGCCTCCCAGGACATGGAACAGACCTACAAGGACATCAAGGCCCGGGTGATGTCGGAGGTGAAGAAGTACTTCTCGCCGGAGTTCCTGAACCGCCTGGATGACATCATCGTCTTCCGACCCCTCACCCGGGAGCAGGTGGCCGAGATCGCCAAGCTCCTGGTGAAGAGGCTCCGGGACCGCCTCCGGGAGGAGCACCGGATAGAGTTAGAGCTCTCGCCATCCGCCCTGGACCTTCTGGTGGAGAAGGGCTTCGATCCCAAATACGGGGCGCGCCCCATGCGGCGTGCCATCGAGCGGCTGGTGGAGAACCCCATCGCCGAGAAGATCCTCACCAAGGAATTCCCCGAGGGATCCACCGTGGTGGTGGAGGCCGACGGGGAGAGGATGAAGTTCCGCGTCAAGTAATGCCCTATGTATGCCGGAACTGTGGCTATCGGTCCCTGAAGTGGCTCGGCCGATGCCCCTCGTGCGGCTCCTGGGGTAGCCTCGAGGAGATCACCGAGGAGAAGGAAGCTAAACCCCGCCCCCGCGAGGAGCCCGTGAGCTGGCTCGGGGAGGAGCCGAAGCCGCTTCCCGAGGTACCGCGGGCCCCTCACAAGCGGATCTCCACCGGATTCCCCGAGGTGGACCGGCTGCTCGGGGAATCCGGTGGAGATCCGCTTGTGAGGGG
>JALVLL010000173.1 GCA_027027485.1 Candidatus Bipolaricaulota bacterium
AGGAGGGCACGGTGGAGGAGCTCCTTTCCCGCAAGGGCCTCTTCCGGGCCCTGTGGGAGCTCCAGTTCAAGGGCGCCGGCGCGCCCGGATCTTGAAGGCCGCCGAAGGGAAGATCCGCACCAGGATTGCTTTCCCCGCTTAGCCGATGAGGTTTTCGATCTCAAGAGGGCTTCCGGCGCGGATGGCCGCCCGGATCCGCTCCATCAGCCGGACCATGAAGCGGAGGTTGTGGATGGTCGCCAGCCGGAAATAGGAAAGCTCCCCGCTCCGGAAAAGGTGGTGCAAAAAGGCCCGGGAGTAGCGCCGGCAGGTGGGGCAATCACAATCCTCCTCTATCGGGCGCTCGTCCTTTTTGTATCGCGCCGCCTTGATATGCAGCCTGAACCCTTCCTCCTCGGCGCAGAGGAGGGCCCCGTTTCGGGCCATGCGGGTGGGGGCGGCGCAATCGAAGGTGTCGATCCCCCTCTTCACCGCCTCAACAATATCCTCCACCGTCCCGATCCCCAAAAGATGCCGTGGTTTTTCGGGGGGAAGTTCGGGGATCGTCCACTCCAGCACCCGGTACATGTCCTCCTTGGATTTGCCCAGTGAACCTCCGATGGCGAACCCCGAGAAATCCAAGCTCCCGATGTACCGCGCCGAGCGGCGTCGGAGGCCTTCGTAGGCGCCTCCCTGAACGATCCCGAAAAGGGCCTGCTTGGGGTTCGGCCCCAAGCCCTCCGTCTCCGCGAACGCCCTCAGTGCCCGTTCGGCCCAGCGGTGGGTCCGCTCCATGGCCCGCTCGGTGTAGTCCCGGTCGTGGAACGGGGAGGTGCACTCGTCGAGGGGAAGGATGATGTCCGCTCCGAAAAGCCTTTCCCAGCGGATCACCTCCTCGGGGGTGAAGCGGATCCAACTTCCGTCGAGAAGCGACTTCACCCAGGCGCCCTCCTCGTCCACCCGTACGATGGATTCCCCTTTCGGCCGGGGGGCCTCCTCACCGGGGAAGATGGAGGCGATCTTCCCCACCCCGTGCTCCATCCCCGCGCCGAGGGAAAACACCTGGAAGCCGCCCGAATCGGTCATCCACGGGCCGTCCCAAGAGGAGAAGCGGTGAAGGCCCCCGAGCTCCGCTACCACCTCCGGCCCCGGGCGGAGGAGGAGATGGTAGGTGTTCCCGATGAGGATCTGGACCCCGATCTCCCGGAGGTCGTCCACCGAGAGGGCCTTCACCGTGCCCCGGGTGGCCACCGCCACGAACGCCGGGGTCTCCACCGCCCCGTGGGCGGTGACCAACACCCCGGCCCGGGCCTCACACCTTGTATCTTGCGCCTCTATCCGGAACTCCATCAGTAGAAGATGGTGATGGTACGGTGATAGGGGAAGGGAAGCTCCATTCCCTGGGAGAGGTTCCACAGCATCCAATCCACCTCGAAGGCCTTCACTTCGCGCCCCAGGCGCGAAAGTTCCTCCACCAGGAGCTCCACCGCTTGGACCGTGGCGGCACGGATCTCGATCTCCTCGTCGGAGCCCGCGGGTATTTCCCGTTTGGCATCGATGGCGGCGGCGAGCGCGGGATGCAACCGTAGGACCCCGTGGGCCCGGAGAAGCTGGGGGAGCTTGTAGTCGGCGAAGGCGGTGAGCCAGTCGAGCCCGTCTAAGTTCCCCGGTCCTTTCCCCCCGAAGGCACCGAACACATCGGAGCAGAGGATCTGGGCCCGCTTGTAGAAGGGGACCCAGCGGCCCCGATAAAGACAAGCATCCCGGAAGGAAGACAAATGGGCGGTCACCCGCTCCACGAGCTCAGGACACCCCTTCACGCTGAAGAAACTGTGTGCCGAGCCGAAGCGAAGGAGGACGTTTCCCACCTCCCGGGCGATCCGCACGCGCTCCGGAAGGAGGGGGATTTCCCCCAGGACCTCGCGGAGGGAATCCTCGGTTGCGGAAGCGAGGTGTTCGGGCTTGAAGAACTCGGGGGAGGTTTCGGCGGCGCGTTTGAGCCCATATGCCAGGGCGTAGTAGCCGTCGAGCTTTTCGCCCCTCGGCCCTTCCACATACCAGCGGCCCTTCCCGGGCCAGAAGCAGAAGTTGAGGGCATCGAGGAGGAGGAGATAGCGCAGGGTGAGCTCCTCCTCGCCCACGAAGTGGTACTCCCGGGACCAGGGATTGGGTTCGCGCCGGGAAAGTTCCACCGCCAGCTTTCGGACCCCTTCCCGATCCAGGGAGACCCAGCAGGCCCGCTCCATGGCCCACCGTGCCGCTACCCTTACGGGATTAGTCACCATCGCTTCCCAAGAGCTCATCCAGCTCCCAGATGTAGAGGGTGCCGTCCTTGCGGCAGGAAACGAGATACCTTTCGCTTAGCCCCGCGTCCTCCATGGATTCTTCCCCCTCTCCGAGGACCGAAAGATCTTTTCCCTCGAGTACGTCCCAGAGCCTAACCGTCCCGTCCAGGGAGGCGGTGGCGGCGTACTTTCCGTCGGGGGAGAAGGAGACCCCCCAGATGCATCCGTGGTGGCGCTGGGTTGAGAGATAAGGGAAGCCGGTGGCGGTGTCGTAGATCTCGAACACCTTTCCGGCGCCTATGCCGAGGAGGAACCCATCGGGGGTGAAATCCACGTCCCAGGCGTGCCCCGGGAATTCGAAGAGGGCTTCGGCGTCGGCGAGCCGGAAAAGGAGCCCCTTTTCGGCCCCGCCGGAGGCGGCGAGTTCACCGTCGGGAGAGGCCGCGATGCCCCAGACGGCTCCCCCGTGTAGTTTCCTTTCCCAAACCGGCTCCCGCTTCCCGAGGTCGTAGAGGATCACCTCTCCGGTGGAAAGCCCAAGGAGGAGCCTTCCTCCCGGGGCGAACGCGATGGCATACACGAAGCCCTGAACCTCGATCGAGGTCACCTCTTCCCCGCGGGGAAGGCTCCAGACCTGGGCCATGGACCAGCCTCCCGCCGCAAGGAGCTTCCCGTCGGGGGAGAAATCCACGCAGTGGGCGTACCCGGGGAGATCCAGCTTGAGGCTTTCGGAGATGGGATCTTCGCCCCCTTGAGCGACCGCCTCGAACTGAAAGAGGTACACACCGTTTACCGTTGCTACTGCGAAGAGTTCCCCATCCGGGGAGATGGCCACCCCCTTTGCCCAGCGCTCGGGGAGCCGGAACGTCACTTCCCCCCAGGCCACGGCGCCGAACAGGGCAAGGAAAATCCCTACCCAAAAGACGCGTTTCACAACTGGCTCATTTCCCGCGATGGTTCCCAGAGGTGTGCCCTAAGCATCCAGATCCCGAAGCCGAAAAAGAGGAGGAAACTTGCCACGTGGGCCGCCCGGATCGGACCGAGCCACAACGAATCGCCCCGCACGATGCTCACCAGGCCCCGCACCACCGAATACCCCATGAAGTAGACCGCGGTGAGGAACCCCGGTTTTGCTGGCCGCACCCTCAGCCACCAAAGGAGGGCGAAGATCATGAGGTTCCCTAGCATCTCGTAGACCATGGTGGGATGGAGGGGGGTACCGGGGAAGGCCTGGCC
>JALVLL010000174.1 GCA_027027485.1 Candidatus Bipolaricaulota bacterium
AAAAGGGGAAGGAGGAAGATCCCGCCCGCAGCGAGATACACCCCGAAGATGAGGCCCCCGAGGAACATGGAGCCCACATCCCCCATGAAGACCCGCGCCGGATACGCGTTCCACCACAGAAACCCTGCGAAAAGCCCGGCCCCGAAAAGGGCCAGGGCCGAAAGCTCGGGGATGCCCCGGGTCAAGGCGAGGGACCCGAGGAGGATCGCGATGCCACATCCCGCGGCCAGGCCATCGAGGCCGTCGGTGAGGTTGGCCCCGTTGGTCGTCCCCCAGAAGCCCAAAAGCACAAGGGCAAACAGGGCCGGTGCGGGAATCGAACTCAAAGGGATCTCGAACGAGGCGAACGGGACCGAAAGCCCAAGGTCCCTTCCCTTGAACCAAAGGATGAGGAAAAGGCCCGCCGCCGCCAGGAGCTGTAGTAAGAGCTTCCCCTTCGGGGAAAGCCCCTCGGATCGCCGCTTCCTTTGAGACAAAAGATCGTCGGTGAAACCGATGGCCGCTGCCCCGACAGCAGAGAGGAAGACGGTCCAACCCCGCCACGTAATATCCACCGGCCAAACCGGCATCGTCCCCCATGCGACGAGGAAAAGCTGGAGAAGCAAAGCCCCGCCCATGGTGGGGGTCCCGGCCTTCCGGTGATGGGTGGGAAGGCCCTCGGGGCGGATGTACTGGCCGAACCAAGGACGTCGGGCGTAGTAGCCCAGATAAAAGGCACTTGCCAGGGCCCCCAAAAGCCCGAGGATAACCCCGAACCTCAACCCTTCCATCGCCAGGGGCCGATTGCGGCGAGCAAGGACCGCCGTACGGGAGCGGGATCGACCCCCGAAAGGACCGCGCGGACGGCCCCGAACAACTCCTCTCCGGTTACCAACCCGATCCCGTGCTCCTCGCAGGCCCGACGCAGCGGATCCGTGAACCGAGGCCCCCTGTGCCCCGGTTCCCTCAGGGTATCGGCCGCCACCACGAGTATCCCGTGGAAATCCTCGCCGAGCTCGATCCGCAAGTGGTCCAGGGCCAAAAGGAGGGGGCGGTAAGCCCCGGTGGTCACCGGCCCCTCCGGCGCCCAAGCCACCCTTGCCACGGCCCTTCCCTCACGGGAGGAGATCCTCAGGTTCCTGGGGTCGAACTCGTCATCCTCGACGGAAAAACCCAGGGTCCCGAAGGCCCTGGCCGCCGCCCGCCTGAGGCCCACCGTCCCCGCCGGGAAAAGGAGGCCCTTGAGGATAAACGCCTCACGGAGCTTGCCCTCGAGCTCGGACTTCCTCTCCGCGATACGCCTTTCCTCCGCCTCGAGCTCGGAAAGCTCCTCGATGAGCTCCTTCTCCCCCGGCAGGGCATATCCCTTGAGCCAACCCGGGATCTCCCCCTCGGAAAGCGGCGCTTCCATCAGGGAGGCCAACCCCTTGAGGAGGAGCTCGGTTTCCTTGGCGGGCGTGAGTTCCGTCGGGGGCAGGAACACGATCCTCCCCTCCCGGTGCCTTACCTCCCAGGCGAGCACATCCCCGATCCTGTTCCGCAGAAGGACCCGCCCGAAATCGGCCAGGTTCAGCCCGTAAGGGCTCACGATCACGGCCTCGTAGCGCTTCACCGCGGAGAGGTATGGGGCCAGCGGATGCAGGTAATCCAGTCCATGCACGTCCCGGCCCTTCCTAGGGATGAACTTGATGCCGCGAGGAAAGGCGAGGAACTGCCGCTCCCGGGTGAGGGAGAGGGAAGGGAGGAAGGTGTAGGCATCGATCGTGCGGATGGCTCCTCCTGGAGACGAGATCTCCACCGGTTCCCCGGGCGCCCGCACCTTGACCACCAAGATCCCCCCTGCTCCCAGGAGACCCTCGATCTCCCTCCTGCGGATCGCGAAGAGATTGTCCAGGGCCCGGGAGAGGCCCTGATCGTGCCCGGGGATCAACCGCCTGATCCCATCCCTCCCCGGGGGTACGAAGGGAACCCAGAGATCCGGGATGGATCGCGGGTCAATGAGCACCACATCGTAGCTCGCCAGGGAATCGGCATCGTGGAGGGAAGCTACCTCCACACCCCCGCCTCCCGCTTCCCACCCCACGGAAAGGACACGCATGGTGCTCGCCATTTTAAGGGCTTAACATCACAGGCGGCAATGGGAAGGCGGTTCTCGCGTATCGATACCCCCTGGGGCGCGTTCCTCGTGGGATGGAGCGATAGGGGCATCTTTCGGCTTTACTTCCCGGGGAAGCATCCCGAGGTGGAGCTCTCGCCCCCTGAGGGGATCGCCCTGGAGCTCGGGAGGGAGCTCCGGGAGTACCTGCAGGGAAAGGGAAAGGGCTTCGCCGTGCCGTTGGACCTCGAGGGAACGCCGTTTCAGCTTTCGGTCTGGAAGGAGCTACTCCGGGTGCCCTACGGGGAGATGGTGACGTACGGTGAGCTGGCCCGGAGGATGGGGAAGCCGAGGGCAGCGCGGGCCGTGGGCCGGGCCGTGGGAGCGAACCCCGTCCCGATCATCATCCCCTGCCACAGGGTCATCCCGAAGTCCGGCGGGATCGGGAACTTCGGTCCCGGGCCGGAGTGGAAAAGGAAGCTTTTGGAGCTCGAGGGAGTGCTTTGAAGACACAGCAGAGAAAAAGGGCACCGGAGTTTCCCGGTGCCCTCCCTTACCTAGGTCCTCTTCAAAACCCTCAGATCGCCCCGCCCTCGAGCTCCTCGATGGTGTGGGTCCAGATGATGAAGTGGGCAGTTTCGGTGTAGATCAGGGCTTTTCCGATCTTGAAATCGATGGAGGGAACGAAAGGACCGGTGTAGCCGCTAGGAATCCCGACCACAAATGGATTGTACGGCGGGTTGACCATGAGTTGCCTGAGCTTAACGATCCCCGTAGAGGTATCCAGGTTGCCGTCACCGTCCAAATCGAAAGCGATCTCGAAATAGATGCTTTCGGCCCCTTGGACATCGAAGGAGTAGGTGATCCGGTTCGAGGTCACCTGTCCCTCAAAAACCAGCCTTTTGTCGCCGCCCACGGGCTCGGGGACGAGGCCCAGAGGCGCAGGTCCCGGACCGGCTTGGGTGGAGACATTGACAAAGGTTCCATCGGTGCGGATCTCGATGCGATAGCCATGTGGGGTGGTCCAGCCGGGGGAGCCGTTCACGGTGATGTTCCAGCGGTCAACGCCCCAAACGTAGACGCCGGGAATCCCGTCCATGTTGGGCATCCCCGGCGGTCCGGGAACGATGACCTGCAACGTCTGGATGCTTTGGGCCGTGGCCCCGGCGTTGTCAGTGACGTAGAGGGTCACCTGGTAAGTCCCCGGGGCGAAGTAGGTGTAGGAGGCGATTTGTCCGGTGCCGTCGATGGTGCCATCGCCGTTGAAGTCCCAGCGGTAATCGGTGATGAAGCCATCCGGATCATAAGAGCCCGTGGCATCGAAGGTAACGGGCATGCCCACCTGTGCCGGGGTAGGAGAGATGGAGAACCGTGCCACCGGGGGCTGGTTGGGGGCCGCCACGGTGACGGCCTTCACCTCGTCGTCGCTTGCCCCCTGGTCGTCGGTCACCACCAGCCGGACGGTGTAGGTGCCCGGGGCCGCGTAGGAGTGGTAGACCACCTGTCCAGTGGCATCCACGGTGCCATCGCCGTTGAAGTCCCACTGGTAGCTAACGATGTTCCCGTCGGGATCGTAGGAGGCCGAGGCATCGAATTGGACCCACTCGCCGGGAGCGGGGGACGTGGGGGAGAAGGTGAACTGAGCCACCGGAGCCTGGTTTGCCACCGCGGGCTCGAGGATAACTCGGAGAGTGCGGGTCCTCCCGGCAACCAAATAGATCTGGCGGGACCAGTCCTGATAGCCGCTCTTTTTGATCAGGATATCATGGTAGCCGGCCACCAGCACCAGGGTCTTAGGTGTATAGCCGCGGAAGGTATTGTCAACGTAGAGTTCAGCGAAAGAGGGCGTGGTTTCCACTACGAGCGTTCCGTACTGGGGAGGGGCCCCGGAGACGATCTCGAACCAGGTGAAGTCGAACGCCCTCTCCTTTGGGGGAAGAGCGCTTTCGATAATGGATTTCACCTGGCTCAGCTGCTCCACTGCCTGACGTCCGACCCTCGAACAGGCGAAGGTGGAGCCGGGGGTGAAACCGCCGAAGAACTGGATGATATCTCCCACGGGACGTCTCGTGGCCACGATCTGGAGGTATTCGGTGCCCGTGGGCGGGACCACCTTGAGGTAATCCCCTTTCCCCGGACCGGGGACGGTATGCTCCCCGGCGGTCACGTGGTTATCCATCTCGTTTTGATTGGGGAAGATTAAGCACACCCCGTCTGGAGCGATATCCCAGATGTAAACGTACGCATCCTGGTTCACCCAGAAGTGGATCCGCACGTACTCGTTTAAGGCGTAGGCTGGCTTTTCCACCCATATCTGGACCTGGAGGCCCTCTTCCTCCGGGGGCTCGACGACGATCCCTTTGGGGACAGGGACGTTTTGTCCCAAAGTCAACATACCTCCCGCCAAAGCGAAAACGATCGCCAAAAGGCTAAAAAAGCGCATGACCATTTACCTCCTTTCGATCCTGAAGGCCCGGGATACTATCTCCCCAACGAACTGGGGGCTCAGCACCCCCAACGCCCGTTCCACCAAATCTTGGGGAAGCCCCCGGCCCTTCAACTGCAACAAGCGATAGCGCACGAACGCCTCGATGGCTCCCCAGTTATTTATGTCACCCCCCCCCACGATGTAATCACTTATGGCCTCGGCCACCTCCACCACCAAGTCCTCCCAGGTGGGGGTCCTCATCGTGAAGGACCAGCCACCAACGCGCACGCTGGCCTTGGCCCTGGCCTCGGCCGGAGGGCGGTGTGGCGCCAAGGCGCTTCCCGTGGCGACGAGTATCGCCCCCCGCAAGCGTATCTCATCGATGATGAGGTCCCAACCACGTCCCATCACGATGCCTTGTGAGGCCTTGTTCATGAGGCTATCCACTGGAAGCCCCTGTGCGAGGACCTCCTGCATGACCGCTGTGAGCCCGGAGACGAAGTACGCGGGCGTACCGACGAGCCGTTGGAAGAAGGTATAGGCCACGGTGGGATCCACGAGGTCCTTCTCGAGCGCTTCGGGAAGGATCGCGAGCCAAATGTTCTTCTCCTCCGCCGGAAGCGATAACCTTTGGACGAAAGCGAGGAGCTCATCCGGCCCCACCCGCTGCAGGGAGATGGACCAACCCTGTCCCAGCGAGGGAAGGGCCGATATCGGGATCAGTACTGCGAGGAGGATCCATCTCATGATCTCTCCCCACCCTCCCCGCCTATGTAGCGGACCGAGGTGTAATCGCCCAAGGTGCGGACGTATTCATCGGCGGCGGGGTCCTGTCCCACCCACTTGCCGTCCACGAGGAAAGCGTACTCATAGCGGCCGGGGGGAAGCTTCAACACCACGGTCCAGACGCCATCGCCATCGGGATCCACAAGGGGGATCGGCTTCCAGGCCGAGAAGTCGCCCACAAGCTGTACCTCCTTCGCACCGGGAGCGGCGAGCGCGAAAACCGTGCCTTCTTGGGCCAAACTCGTGAGGGAGGTGGAGGGGGCAAGGAAGAAGCGTCCCACGGCGATGCCGATCCCGACGCCGATGAGAACCGCGGCCAGCGCATAAGCGAGGCCAAGGTAGGGCCTCTCGGGAAGGAGGAACTCCCGCAGCCTCTTCCACCAGGGCGCCCTAGATGGGACCTTTTCGGCGAGGGCACGGATCACCCTCTCCTCCAGGCCCTCGAGCCTCCCCTCGGCAACTCCGATCTCTTCGGCGATGGCGCGGCGGATGAGCTCCTCCTCGCGGTTATCTTCAAATCGCATCGGCCGTCACCCCCATCTCGAGGAGCTTACCCTTGACCAGGGCCCTCCCCCGGAAAAGGCGGGTCTTCACCGTGGCCGGCTTCATCCCCAGGGCTTTGGCGATCTCCTCGATGGAAAGCCCCTCCCAGTAGTAGAGCACCATGGGGACCCGGTAAGCTTCCGGCAGGGACCAGACGGCCTCCCGCACGGCCCTCACCAGGTCCTCCTTCTCCACCAGCGATGCCGGATCATCGGTGTGGAAGGTCTTGGGTTCCGGATCAGGCTTCCTCTTCCTGAGCATGTTTTTGGCCACGTTGATGGTCACCGTGATGAGCCACGTGGAGAACTTCCTGGAGATATCGTAGTAGCGGAGCTTCTCATAGGCACGGATAAAGGCCTCTTGGGTCGCATCCTCGGCGTCGGCGTGGTTCCGGAGAACCGAAAGAGCCGCTCCGAAGACCATTCGCTTATAACGCGCCACGATCTCCCCCCATGCCTCGAGATCTCCCTCCAAGCTCCGCTGGATGAGTTCGAGTTCCCCAACGTTGGCCATCTCTATTCCACGTATCTTACACCCAAGTACGGACTCGGGTTCCCTGGGTGGAGGTCCCTTCTCGCTCTGACCGATGTCCACATCGGGGGTGATGCTTGGACACATCGGTGGCCCCCGGGGTAATTGGGCAAGCGGAACGGCCCCCTTAAAAAACCTGTGGATTCCCTCAGAGGAGGTGCAAGATGAGGAAGATACGCTGGTGGATCATCGGGGGGCTCCTTTCCACGACCTTGATAGGGCTTACCGCCTGTCAGTTCCTCGTGTCGCTGCCCCAGGCTTACATAATCGCCGATCCCACCTCAGGGCCAGCTCCCCTGGAGGTAACCTTCGATATCTCCGATTCCCGTGGCCAGGTCTACACCATCGACTTCGGCGATGGAAGCCCGGAGGTTTCCGGGGTGGACTTCACGGAACCTATCGAGCATGTGTACGGCGACCCTGGCACCTACACTGTGACCCTCACCGTGGAGGACGCCCGGGGGAATACCGATCAGGCCAAGGTGACCATCGAGGTGGGGTTCCCGCCCCTGGAGGCGGTGCTCGTGGCCGATCCCACGGAAGGCACGGCTCCATTAACCGTGACCTTCGACCTCTCGGGGACCATAGGGGAAGTGGCCGAGTTCACGTTGATAACCGGTGACGGCGGCGTCTATCACGGTACAGGGGACGACATCGGTACCCCAATCGAGCACACCTACAACAATCCCGGCGAGTACGCCGCGATCCTCTTGGTGGAAGACATCTGGGGCCAGGAGAGCTTCGATAGCGAGATGATCGAGGTTTCCGCGCCTTAGTCGTGAGGGGAACGGGGCATCGTGATAGACGGTGCCCCGCCCGTGGAGGTGGGACTCCTTGGGGATCAAAAGGAGGCAGATCGCCGCACTGGCGGGATTGGTCGCGCTGACACTGAGTCTGAGCGCCTGTCCGGGGCCCGAGTCACTTAAGGCGGTGTTGATAGCCAACGTTCTCCAGGGCGAGGCCCCGCTCACGGTGACCTTCCACCTATCGAAATCGATTGGGCCGATAACCGGGTTCTTACTGGAATTTGGCGATGGCGAAACCTATGTCGGAGAGGACACCACGATCCCGGTGCGCCACACCTACACGAATCCGGGCACCTATACCGCCACCCTCACCGTCTGGACCGCTAACGGCAGGGAGAGCACCGATTCGTTGGACATAACCGTCACCCCCCCGATCATCAGGGCGGTCCTCAACGCCTCGCCGCAATACGGGTATGTGCCCCTCGAAGTGGAGTTCGATGCCTCAGAATCGGTGGGGAACATCGTGGAATTCACTTTGGATTTCGGCGATGGGGACTCGGTAACCAAGGGAGGGGATGAACTGCTGACACCCATCGTCCATACCTACGGTGATCCCGGTACCTACACCGCTACACTTACCGTGCGCGACCAAAGCGGGAACGCGGACACCCAAAGCGTCACGATCCACACCGAGTTCCCGCCCCTGGAGGCGGTACTTGTGGCCGATCCCACGGAAGGCGATGCGCCCCTGAATGTCCTCTTCGACCTCTCGGGCTCCGCCGGGGAGATCATCCGCTTCGTCCTGAGTTTCGGCGATGGCCAAGTAATAACGGGTTCGGACGTTCAGGCGACCGTCACCCACACCTACTCCCAGCCCGGTACCTACCACGCGTCCCTCACCGTGGTCGATTCCTACGGCCAAAGCGATACCGCCTCGTTACGAATCGAGGCACGATGACAAAAGATGTCGAAAGCCCGATGGCTACCCAGTCGCCCAAACGGGAATAGGGGGTTGTGGAGGAGCTGAGCGGGACCTGGAGGTGAAGGGTCCCGCTTTTCATCTGGGGAAGGGTCCCCAGGATCTTCCCCCTCTGATCGAATCCCCCGGTGATCCCGGTGACGGCCGCCTGCAGGAAGGCACGCCCGTTCTCAGCAGCCCTCAGCGCCCCGCAGGCGAAGTGTTCCCAGAGGATCCTGGAGCCCCCGAACCAGGAGTCGTTGGTGAGGGCGATGAGAAGCCGGGCCCCGCGGGAAACCAACTCCCGCGAGAGATCGGAAAACATGGTCTCCGAGCAAATCAAGACGCCGAGATCTCCATGGGGGAAACACCCCCCGCCCGGGGATATATCCCGAGGGAGGTAGCGGGAAAGCACCTCCGCCAAACCGAGCTTCTCCCAAAGCCACCTCAAGGGGATGTACTCCCCGAAGGGAAGTAGCCTCGTCTTGCGGTGTATCACCTCGACCTCGCCCGCTGGCTTCACCAGGAAGGCAGTGTTGTACACATTTTTCCCTTGTCTTTCCCACGAGCCGATGAGTATGGGTGAGCCCAACCTCGCGGCCTCCTCTTTGAGGAAATCGAGGAACCTTTGGTCCTCCAGGAGGAAGCCGGGGAGGGAGCCTTCCGGGAAGACCACGAGATCGGCACCCCGCGGGGCCTCAGCGAGAAGCCCCTTGTAGCGGCGCAGATACCCCTCGATGGAAAGCCCCCAGCGCTGGGAGACCGTGATCCCGGGCTGGACCAGGAAGAGCTCCATTCCGTCCTCGGAGTCAGTTCCGACCCCAAGGGAAAGGGAAACGAGAACCGTGGGGCCGAGGAGCGCCGCCGTGAGCCAGCGCACGGACCGCTTAACGAAGAGATAAGCAAGGGAAGCGTTGGTGAGGGCGACGACCAGGGAGAGGAACCACGGCCCGAGATATGCCGCAGCCCCCAGAAAGGGCGTCCCCACCAATGCCAGGGGGACGATCCCCAGGGATACCCCCCAGGGGCCGCTGGAGCGGGCGAACTCCACCAGCGCCCAAAGCCCCGCCAAACGGAAGGGGCTACCAGAGGGGGACGCGGCGAATACCGCTCCCCAAAAGGCACCGAGGATTCCAAGCGCCAGGAAAGCCCCGGCCGCCCCCCAGGGGCCGACCACATACCGCAGCCCGAATACCCCGGTGAACTCGAGGAGGAAGAAGAGGGACCCGAAAATCCCTCCCAAAAGGATCCTCCTGCCGAAGCGCGGTTCTAGGCCCAGGACGACGAAGAAGGGGATCAAGGCGAACCAGACGAGGAATCCGAAGCCCGGGAAGAAGGACGCCCAGAGGAGGAACGCGCTCACTATGGCTCCTAAAAGCTTTAGGGAGAACACGTTCGCCGGCATTATAATCCTGCGATCATGCATCCGATCTTCATCAAAATCGGGCCGCTTGAGATCCGTTACTACGGCCTCATGTACCTTATCGCCTTCGTGGTGGGGTTCTTCCTCGTGCGGGCGGAGGTGCGCCGTCGGGGCTTAGGGCTTTCCACCGAGGATCTTCTGGACATCTTCCTCGTGACGATCCCCTTGGGCCTTTTAGGGGCCCGGATCTATTACGTCCTCTTCCGCCTCGATTTCTTCCTCGGGCACCCGGCGGAGATCCCCGCCATCTGGCATGGGGGCTTGGCGATACACGGGGGCCTCATCGGCGGGGCATTGGGCCTCTGGATCGGGGCCCGCTGGAAGCGGATCTCCACATGGGTATTGGCCGATTGTGTCGTGCCGGCGGTCATCCTGGGACAGGCCCTGGGCCGGATAGGGAACCTCATGAATGGCGACGCCTACGGCCTCCCCACCTCCCTCCCCTGGGGGATCGTGTTCGCACCGACTTCCCCCGCGGGCCAGGCC
>JALVLL010000175.1 GCA_027027485.1 Candidatus Bipolaricaulota bacterium
CCCACCAGGGAGAGGAAGGTGCCGATGGCCAGGGCGTAAACGGCCCATTTCAGGATCCCCGAGCCCGGGAAATAGGCGAATACGTAGGTCCCGTAGTCGATCAGGGCCAGCCCCATGGTCAGCAGGGAGCCGATCAGGATGCCGATGAGGGTTCCCACGCTTCCCTGGAAGGTGGACTCCAGCAGGAAGAGCTTGACGATGAACGAATCGAGGGCGCCCAGGCATTTCATGGTCCCGATCTCGCGGAAGCGCTCGGTGACCGACATCAGCATGGCGTTGGCGATGCCGACCACGCAGACCAGCAGGGAGAGGCTGATCAGCCACGTCTGTTTGGATTTCTCTTCCTGCATCCGGGCCCGGGCTTCCTCGGACACCTCGCCGGAAGCGGTGATCCCGGTCTCTATCCCCTTTTTCTGGAGGAGGAGATTGATCTCGCTCTTGTTGGCGGCGCGCAGGCTGTCGACGATCTCGTTGCTGCTCCACACCGACATGAGAAAGGCGATCGCCAGGATCACGCCGCTGGTGGTGATCAACGAGCGGCCGAAGCGGATCTTCAGGCTCCGAAAGCTGATTTCCACTGCCTTGCTCAGGGGAAGGACGATCTCCCTTCCCTCCCGGGACCTCCCCGCGGCGTTGAACCCGGCGCCGCAGACGATCGCCACCCCCCAGGGACGTGTGGCCCCGGCCCGGAGGGCCGCCAGGGTATCGTTCTTCACGAAGAAATCCCGGGCCAAGGAAAGGTTCCTGATGCCGCGGGAGAGGCGCTCGTAGTCCTCGGGAAGGTCAGCCCCGGCGAGGAAGAAGGCGCCGAGCCATACCTTCTTTGGCCCGATCCCCGCCGCTTTCAACGCCCCCTCCACCGCGGCCCTTATCTCTCCCATGGCCACGTCGTACCCGCACACCTGGTGGTTGCTGGGGCCGGCCCGTCCTAGGGCGAGGACCTCCCCGTCCTCCCGCCCCAAGAGGCACAGCGTCTTCGACGCCCCACCATCCACCCCAAGGACGAACCTCATTTCCCGAAGAACTGCGGAAGGTAACGGCGGCTCGCCGCAAGCAGCCGCACAAGCAGGGCCCGGGCCTTATCGTAGTCCCCCACCAGAGGGTGCATGAGGAGGGCAGAGAGGGCTTTCCCTCGGTCCCCCTCCATTGCGGCCGCGACCGTTTGCGCTTCATAAGCCTTGATACTCTGGACGAGCCCCAGTGCCCAGGGAGGAAGGGAGCCGCGGGGGATGGGTTCAGGACCCGAAGGCCTCACTCTACACGGGACCTCCACCACCGCATCCCCGGGAAGATCCGGGATCGCCCCCCGATTCGCCACGTTGAGCACCTGGACGGGAGGACCTTTCCCCAGGAGGCCGAGGATGAAATCCAAGGCGGCCCGGGAATACAAGGCCCCGCCACGACGGGAGAGCTCCAGTGGCTTTTCCGAAAGGCCAGGGTCCCGAAAGCGGGAAAGGAGGGTTCGCTCTATCTCCAGGACCTCCTCGCCCCTAGTTTTACCCGACTCCCGCTGCTCCCTTACCACGCGGTCGTGGTGGTAAAAGTAGCGAAGGTAGTAGGATGGGATGCAACCAAGGGTTCTGATGAGCTCGGGATCGAAGGGGTGGCCCCCGTTATCCGCGCATTCCGAAGCGAAACGCTCCACCGCCTCCTGGGTCATATCCTCCCCCCTGATCTCGACCCCGAAGGCCCAGCCCAGGTGGTTCAGCCCAGCGTAATCGAGGTGGACCTCGTGGGGCTCCACCCCGAACCAACGGGCAATCCCGTAGCGCATGTTGATGGGGACGTTACATAGTCCCACAGCCCGGACCGCGGCATGGGAAAGCACCGCCTGGGTCACGATCCCGGCCGGGTTAGTGAAAACGAGGAGCCAGGCATCCGGACAAAGGCGCTCCATTCGGTGGGCGATCTCCAGGACCCGGGGGACCGTGCGGAGGGCATTGGCGAACCCCGCGGGGCCAGTGGTCTCCTGTCCCACCACCCCGAGCTCCAGGCAGATGCGCTCATCGCAGGCCCGCTGGACATTCCCCCCCACCCGGATCTGGACGATAACGATATCGGCCCCCTCGAGGGCCTCGGACAGGGAGGTGGTGATGCGTACGGGGAATGGATCCCCCTTCGCCGCCATGCGGCGCACGAGTCCCCCCACGACCCCGAGCCTTTCCCGATCGATGTCCATGAGGACGAGCTCCTCGAGCCCCAGCTCCCCGGCCCGGGAAAGGAGCCCCTCGGCGAGCTCAGGGGTATAAACGCTCCCCCCACCTATGACCGCGATCCTCATCCCCGCGCGAACTCCTCCTGCCAAAGATCATAGGGGTGCCGCAGGAACGGGCGGAAGTCCTCCACCGAACCCCGGGAGATGAGCTCCCTGAAGAGGAAATATGACGGCCTGGGGATATAGGCTTTGGCCGGGAACTCCACGTGTACCAATCCGAACCTCTTCCGGTACCCGTGGGCCCACTCGAAGTTGTCCACCAACGACCAGTGGAGGTAGCCCTTGAGGGGGATCCCCTCCCCGACCGCCCGCTCCACGGCGTATAAATGCGAGATCAGGAAATAGGGGCGCAGGGAATCCCTTTCGTCGGCGATGCCGTTCTCCGTGACCCAAAGCTCGAGTTCCGGGTAGCGGGCGTGTACCTCCCGTATCACCTTGTAGAGCCCCTCGGGGTAGACCTCCCACCCCCGGTCGCTGGTGGGGCGTCCCGCTCGCGAAGGCTCGCCTTCCCGGCAGGCGAACCCGTACCCGGGAAGGACCTGCCACTCCAGGCTTATCTCCCCCAAGGGCACCGGGTCGGGAAGGGAGGACACGACGAGCCGGGAGTAATAGTTTATGCCTATGAAATCCATTTTTCCCTTCATGTCGGGCCGCTCAGTTCCGGAAATCACCCCCCTCGTCACCATGTCCATGAATTGCCAGTTCGCGAACCGGTCGGCCTTTTCCTTCGCGGGACCGTCACCCTCGCCTTCGGGTTCGACACAGGCGAAGGAGTAGATTATCCCCACCGGATTTCCAGTAAGTCCTTTCAGGAGCTCGTAGGCCCTGGCGTGGGCCTGGGCCTGGTTCACCAGGGTCCTCAGGAAGAGCTCAGGGGAGAAGTAGGAAGGGGGAAACTCCCCGTTGGCGATGAGGTATCCCATCTGGCTCACCACCATGGGTTCGTTCATGGTGGACCAAAGGTCCACCAAGTCCCCCAGGGCACGGGCCACGTAGGCGGCGTACTTGGCGAACTCCACCACCGTCCTGGAACTCGCCCAACCCATCGCTTCCGTCTTCTCCCCCCGGTGAACGGCGATGGGATCGTGGAGCCAGAGGGGGAGGGTGAAGTGGTTTTGGAGGCGCACCGAGACGTGCTCCGCCGCCCTGGAGCTGCTGCCGGCGGACGTGATCACGCCCAGCGCCTCGTCGAGCGGGATGTCCTCCGTGAGCCGCCGCGTGAACTCCAGCAGG
>JALVLL010000176.1 GCA_027027485.1 Candidatus Bipolaricaulota bacterium
GAACAAGCGTAAATCCCAGGACGCCCACGAGGCGATCCGGCCCACGGTGGTATCCCGCACCCCCGATTCCGTGGCGAGGTACCTCACCCCGGACCAGCGGAAGCTCTACGACCTCATCTGGCGGAGATTCATCGCCACCCAGATGGCGGACGGGATCTGGAAGCGGTACCGGGTGACCCTGGAGGCCCGGGGCCATGAGTTCGTGGCCTCCACTTCCGCCCCGGTCTTCCGGGGGTTCGCCGAGGTCCTCAAGGTCTCGAAGCTGGAGGACGAGGGGAACCCGTTCCCCGAGGAGCTCAAGGAGGGGACCTCCGTTCCCGCTGCTAAGGTGGTCCCGTTGGAGAAGTCCACCGAGCCCCCGAAACGCTACACCGAGGGCTCTTTGGTGAAGAAGCTCGAACAGGAAGGGGTGGGGCGGCCGAGCACCTATGCCCAGATCGTCTCGGTGATCCAAGAGAGGGGTTATGTGGTGAAGGAGAAGGGTTCGCTGCGTCCCACCCTCCTTGGGTTCATCGTGGCCGACTTCCTCCGGGAGTACTTCCCCGAGACGGTGCAGGCGAGCTTCACCGCCGAGATGGAGGAGGACCTGGACCGGATCCAGGAGGGGGAACTCAAAGGGGAGGAGGTGCTCAGGGAGTTCTATTCCTCCCTCTCCCGGCGCCTGGAGTCGGTGGAAGAGGGCCTTTCGAAGAGGGGAAAGGTCTTCAAGGCCTTGACCGACGTTCCCTGTCCCAAGTGCGGTGCCCCCATGGAAGTCCGTGTTTGGAAGGGCGAGCTTTACCTCGGTTGCAGCCGCTATCCCGAATGCAAGAAGACCGAGCCCCTGCCCCCACGGGTGCCCTTCCGTTACCGGAGGGAGCGGATCGAGCTCGCCGAGGGACTGGCCCGGGCCTCCGAGGCCCCGGAGGTGACATGCCCTAAATGCGGGGGCAGAATGGAGTTGAAGAAGGGCCGTTACGGCAGGTACCTCGCCTGTAAGGCGTGCGGCCATACCATGCCCGTCCCCACCGGGGTGAGGTGTCCCGCTTGTGGGAAAGGGGAGCTCGTGGAGCGCTTTTCACGCAAGAGGAAAAGCACCTTCTACGCCTGCTCCAATTATCCCGAATGCAAGTTCACCCTCCCGGGGAAGCCGGTCGGGCCGTGTGAGGGATGTGAAAAAGGGGTCCTCTACGAGGACCCCAAGCGCGGACTTATCTGCTCGAACCCCGAGTGTAGGGAGCCTTCCCTCACTCCTCGGAAAGGACCCTGAATCGCTCGAGCTTCTGGAGGAGCTCCGAGCCCCGCAGCTTCTCCAGGGCCTCCTTCTGGATCTGGCGCACCCGCTCCCGGGAGATCCCGAAGATCTCCCCTACCTCGTCCAGGGTCTTAGGGGGCTGGCCGTCGAGGCCGTAGCGGAGCTCCAGGATCCGCCGCTCCCTGGGGGTGAGGTACTCCTTCAGGGCCCGGCGGAGCTCCTGTTGCAGGAGCTCCTTGAAGGTCTCCTTGGTGGGGGAGACGGCGTTCTCGTCGGCCACGAAGTCCCCCAGAACCGAGCCCTCGTCGTCGTAGCCGATGGGGGTATCCAGGGAGGCGGTGTAGTGGGCGGTGCGCTTGGCCTTGATGATGTTCTCCACGGTGGTGTCGAGCTCCTCGGCGAGCTCCTCCAAGGAGGGCGCCTCGCCGTGCTCCTTGATATGGTCGCGCTCGGCCTGGTAGATCTTGCGGATGAGCTCGTTGATGTGGGTGGGAACCCGGATAGTACGGGAGCGGTTGGTGATGGCCCGGAGGATCGCCTGCCGGATCCACCAGGTGGCGTAGGTAGAGAACTTATAGCCCTTGCGCCAATCGAACTTCTCGATGGCCTTCATGAGGCCCAGGTTCCCCTCCTGGATGAGGTCGAGGAAGGGGAGCCCACAGCCCCGGTACTTCTTGGCGATAGAGACCACCAGCCGGAGGTTGGCCTCGGCGAGCTTCTCCCGGGCCTCCTTATCCCCGGCCTCCACCCTCTTGGCTAGCTCCACCTCCTCTTCCTTGGTGAGGAGGGGGACCTTGGAGATCTCGTCGAAGTAAGTACGGATAGGGTTCTCGGGGGAGCGGTGGTGCTCCTCCTCTTCCTCCCACTCCCAGAGCTCCTCCTCTACCTCGAGGTTCTCGACGTATTCCTTGGCGTTGAGTTCCTTCTCCTGCACGTTGCCCATAGGACCACCTCTTTTTGTATCAGAGAAATGCTTTTGCCTTTGTTGGCAAACCTGCGGCTTTCATTATACTGCAAAAAGTTGGCCCTGATAAGCCCCCAAAGGGGGGCGCTGTTAACTTTGAGGAGGGCCAGGGTAAACTGGGGCAAGGGTGAAGGGAGAGGATCTGTAGGAATCCCTTGGAGGAGATGGGGCGATAGCTCAAAGAGCAGGGTGTCATCCAACGGGAGCGGACCGACGCCCCATCGGGGCAAAGGAAAAAAGGGGACGGATACGTCCTCCTCGGAACCCATCCCGCTTCGATAGCGGCTCCTCTAAGCTACCTCACACTTCCTCTTCAGGCTCTCCTCGTTCTTCACCACGATCCTGTAGCGGCTTTTGTCGAGGATCCCTTCCTGCTCCAGGCGGTTGAGGGCCAGGGTGGTGTTCTCCCGGGCCGAGGCGATCATCTCCGCCAGATCCCTGTGAGTGAGGCGGAATCCGATGAGGACACCTCCCTCGGTCCTCACCCCGAACTCCTTCGCGAGCTGCAGGAGCCGGCGCGAGAGGCGGGATTTTATATCCCTGAAGGCAACGTCCAGGAGGAGCTCCTCCAGTTCCACCATTTGCCCGTAGATCCAACGCAGTAACTGGAGGGAGGCCTCGGGGTTGTGTTTCAGCCAGGAGAGGGCACGATCGCGCTCGATCCTGACAAGGAGCGTCTCCCCCAGGGCTTGGACGAAGTGCCTCCGGCGTTCCTCCCCCAGGAGAGCTCCCTCCCCCACCAGGTCCCCGGCACCGCGGATCCCCAAAACGAGGCGCTTGCCGGTGGTGTCCAGGAGGGAGATCTTCACGTGTCCGGACTTGATGTAGAAGATGGAATCCCCCCAGGCCCCGGGGTAGTAGATCACCTCTCGGTCCCGATATAGCTCACGTTCCCCTTTCAGGAAAAGGCCCTCCAGGCCTTCCAGCGGCTTCTTCACCTGTGAGCTAGGCATGGCAGGGGGAGGATACAGCGGCGATGCGGTTCCCAAGAGGAAAGGTGGTGGTGATGAAGGAGGAATAGGTAGGATCCCGAAAAGAAAAAGGTCCCCTTTCCCAGGGGACAGATGTCCGCTGTGGACAGGAGGAAACGGGCAGGCCCCGGAAAGGAGGCCGGTTTTTTGGGAGGTATTCTCCCTAGAAAGGAGGTGATCCAGCCGCACCTTCCGGTACGGCTACCTTGTTACGACTTCACCCCCCTCGCCGAGGGTACCTTCGGCGCCCTCTTCGGGCGACTTCAGGTACCCCCGACTCGGTTGGTGTGACGGGCGGTGTGTACAAGGCCCGAGTACGTATTCACCGCGGTGTGGCTGACCCGCGATTACTAGCGACTCCCACTTCATGCAGGCGGGTTGCAGCCTGCAATCCGAACCATGCCCGGCTTTTTGGGATTCGCTCCCCCTCGCGGGTTCGCATCCCTTTGTACCAGGCACTGTAGCATGTGTGTAGCCCCGGGCATAAGGGCCATGATGACTTGACGTCATCCCCCCCTTCCTCCGACTTGAACGCCGGCAGTCCCGCCAGAGTCCCCGGCACCCCCGAAGGGGTCCGCTGGTAACTGGCGGCAGGGGTTGCGCTCGTTCTGGGACTTAACCCGACGTCCCACGACACGAGCTGACGACAGCCATGCAGCACCTGTGCGGGCTCCCAGGCGCCTTAAGGCCCTGGGTCCCTTCCCTTTCGGGTCGGTACCACCCGCATGTCAAGCCCGGGTAAGGTTCTTCGCTTAGCATCGAATTAAACCACATGCTCCGCCGCTTGTGCGGGCCCCCGTCAATTCCCTTGAGTTTCAGCCTTGCGACCGTACTCCCCAGGCGGCGGGCTTAACGCGTTAGCTGCGGCACCGACCCAATGACGGGCCGACACCTAGCCCGCATCGTTTAGGGCTGGGACTACCCGGGTATCTAATCCGGTTCGCTCCCCCAGCTTTCGCGCCTCAGCGTCAGGAACGGCCCAGGAGGTTGCCTTCGCCATCGGGATTCCGGCCGGTATCTACGCATTTCACCGCTACTCCGGCCGTTCCACCTCCCTCTGCCGCCCTCTAGCCCGGCAGTATCTCCCGACCTCCCCCAGTTGAGCCAGGGGCTTTCACGGGAGACTTACCGGACCGCCTACGCGCACTTTACGCCCAGTGAATCCGGGCAACGCTCGGGACCTACGTCTTACCGCGGCTGCTGGCACGTAGTTAGCCGTCCCTTATTCCTGGGGTACCGTCATCGGAGGGGCATTCCCTCCCCTCCTTATTCGTCCCCCAGAAAAGGGGTTTACACCCCGAAGGGCTTCATCCCCCACGCGGCGTCGCTGGGTCACCCTTGCGGGCATTGCCCAAGATTCCCCACTGCTGCCTCCCGTAGGAGTCGGGCCCGTGTCTCAGTGCCCGTGTGGGGGGCCACCCTCTCAGGCCCCCTACCCGTCATCGCCACGGTGGGCCGTTACCCCACCGTCCAGCTGATGGGCCGCAGCCCCCTCCCCGCGCGGCGCCGAAGCGCCTTTACTCCCTGGGACTTGTGTCCCCGGGAGGCCATCGGGTATTAGCCCCCCTTTCGGAGGGTTATCCCCGACGCGGGGGCAGGTTAGCTACGTGTTACTCACCCGTTCGCCGCTCCGTACCCCCGATCCGTCCCCGAAGGGACTTCTCGGGGGCCGATCGCACGACTTGCATGTGTTAGGCGCGCCGCCAGCGTTCGCCCTGAGCCGGGATCATACCCTCTTGATTTAGCTCAAGGGAATTGCGGAACCTTGCTCCGTTCCCTCCTGTCCACCTGTCAAAGACCGACCTCCTTCGTACCCCCTCGCGGGGGCAGGTCCTATTATATTAACCGCCCGTATGGCGGTCAAGATGGCCCAGCACAAGGGAAAAGCCCCGCGATTGGGCCTCGCCCTGGGAGGGGGAGGGGCCCGGGGGTTCGCCCATATCGGCGTCATCCTCGGCCTCCTGGAGGAGGGCCTCGCCCCTGGCCTTTTGGCGGGGACCAGTATGGGGGCCATCGTGGCGGCCCTTTACGCCGTGGGCCAGGACTTGAAGAGGCTCTCCGAGCTCCTATCCATGTTGGACCTCAACAGGCTGTTCGGCGTGACGAACTCCTACCGGCGGGCCCTCGAGCGGGCCTTTTTGCAGTCCCTCTTCGGCGGGCTCCGGGGCCATTACCCCGGGGAGGAGGACATGAAGCTCCTTTCGCGGTTCAGGGAGTTCCTGTGGCTCCTGTGCAAGGGGAAGCGCTTCGAGGAGCTCGAGGTGGAGCTTTACGTGGTGGCCACCGACCTCAAGGGGGGGAAGGAGGTGGTCCTCCACCGGGGGGCGGTGCACGAGGCGGTGCTGGCGAGCGCCGCCCTCCCCGGGGTCATCCCCCCGGTACCCATGGGGAGGATGCTCCTTACGGACGGGGGCGTGGTGAACAACCTCCCGGTGGATATCGCTGCCGAGAGGGGGTGCGACGTGGTACTGGGGGTCCTCCTCCGGACGGAGACGGGGTTCGAGCCCCGGACCCCGGCGGATGTCCTCCTGAGGAGCTTCTCCGTGGCATCCCGGAGGCTCCTCGAGATGAAGATCGAGCGGGCGAGGTCCCTCCTCGGGGAGGGGCTCGTCATCATCCGGCCCGAGGTCTCGGGGATCGGGGCGCTGGAGTTCCACAAGGTGCGCGAGGCGCTGGAGGCGGGCAGGGAGGCGGTGAAGCCGTGTATCAAGGTCCTGAAGGACCTCCTTCGGGGGTAAACCTATCTCCTCTCCCCGCCGAGAAGGTCCAGGGCCCTCCCGTTGTTGTCGCAGGCCATGACGACGAGGCTCTTTTCCGACCATTCCGGGGCGGTGGCGTAGAGCCGCAGTATATCCACGCCGTGGCGCCGCAGGGCCTCCGCCACCCGGCGCAGGAACCCGGGGCGATGGGGGAGCTCCAGGAGGATCACCTCCTCCATCTCCACTTCGTACTCCGCGTCCCTGAGCGTGTCCCGGGCGTATGTCTGGGCGTCGGTGATCAGGTGGATCTCGGCCTCGCCGTCCCGGGCGGAGCCGTAAACGGCGATGATGTTTATGCCCTTTTCCGCGAGGAGCGCGGCGATATTCGCGAGAAGCCCCACCCGGTTGGGGGCCTTGACCACGATCTCGCGTATCAACGTGGCTCCCTGTGCCTTCATTCCAACCCGGAGTATAACGCCCCGGGAGGAAGCGCCCAGTTTCCACTTCGGACGGGGGACGCTAAGATCTCGCTGTCATGGCGAAGCGGAGGAAGGGGAAGAGGCCGAAGACGGATATCCCGAGGCTTCTGCGGGAGGTACGCCTTTATCTTTTCGCCTTCTTCGTCTTCTCCTTGCCCCTTTTCTTCCTCCCGGGGAACAGCGAATACGGTTACACCAAGTCGATCTACGCCCTCTGCTTCGTCCCGCTCCTCTACCTCCTCTGGGGGGCAGAGGGGCTGCTGCGGCGCCGCTGGGATATCGATCTCACCTGGGGGACCCCCATCCTCCTCGCTTTCATGGCAGTCTCATTGATCTCGCTCCTCGGGGGGACGCCGGCGGGGGTGGTGATCCAGTCGGCAGTTTTGGTCCTCGTCTTCGGGCTCGCGGGAATCCTCGCCGCGGACCTCATAAGGGGCGAACGGGAGCTCGGGATCGTCCTGGCCGCCCTCCTCGCCTCCGGCGTGGGGAACGCCCTCTTCGGGCTTTTGCAGTACTTCGGCGCCGTCCCCGGGGGAAGCCTTGGTGGAGGGGTCAACGCCGTTATCGCCACCATGGGGAACCGGAACTTCCTCGGGGGCTTCTTGGCCTACATCTTCTTCCCCTGCTCCATCCTCGTGGTCCTCTCGGATCGCCATTGGAAGAGGGCGCTTTCCGTCTTGGGGCTCGGTTTCATCCTCTTCGTGGCGCTCTTCGTGCGCCAGGCCGGCGTGAGGGTCGGGCTTTCGGCGGCTTGGATCCTCCTCTCGTTTTCCGCGGGTTACTGGGGGGTCCCTCGTTTGGGAAAGCAGGGGCTTTTATGGCTTGCGGTGTGGGTTTTGTCCATGGCCGTGCCGGTGGGGATCGTGGTCGGCCCCGTGGGGATCGTGGGATACGTCCTCTCCCTGTTCCTCGGGGCGGCGGCTTTTTCCCTGGGGGGGTTGCTCCGGAGGAGACCCCTGGCCTGGGTCCCCACAATGATCGTGGCCCTAGCCGCGGTGCTGCTCCTCAACCCCGCCACGACCCCCTTCGCCGCGGTGGAACGGGCCTGGGAGCGGAACGCCGGGAGGGTCCGCGCCTGGGACTGGTGGGTGGGGTATTTCATGTGGAAGGACCATCCCCTCACCGGGGTGGGCCTCGGGGGATACAAGATCCACTTCGTCCCCTATAAGCCCGAGTTCCTCGCCTCTCCTTTAGGGAGGCGGTATCGGTTCCCCATCGCCCGGGCGGCCCAGGCCCACAACGAGTACGTCCAGGTGGCGGCGGAGCTGGGAAGCCTCGGGATACTCGTGCTCCTCGGGGGGCTAGCCCTCATCGCCTACGTGTGGGTGAGGAGGATGGGGGAAGCGCGCGGCGGCACGAAGGCCATGGAGCTCGCGTTCCTCGGCGCTGGCCCGGCCACCACCTTGGCCCACGCCCTGGTGAGTTTCCCCTGGCACCTCCCCGCATCGAGCCTCGCCTTCGTGGTCGCCTTAGGGGCGATCCTCTCGAAAAGATACGGGCGGATCGGGTCCATGCCCGTCTCCTTGGGGGGCAATGCCCTGAGGGTCGCCCTCGCGTTCCTCGTCGTGGCGGGGCTGGGGTTGGGTGTCGTCGCCGTGAGGGACCTCATCGCCGATCGCTATCTCTTCTACGGGAAGCTCGCCCTTTACCGGGGGGATGTGCACACGGCGCGGCGGCTCCTGGAGAAGGCCGTCTCCATGGACTTCTTCCCCCGGTTGAGCCTCTACTGGCTCGGCGTCGCCAAGATGCAGCTCGGGCTCTATAGCGAAGCCCTGGAGATATTCGAGAAGTGCCTCCACCGCTATACCCCGGAGCCCCTGTTCCTGCACATCGCGATGCTGAACCTGAAGTTGGGGAAACCCGAGGAAGCGAGGAGATACGCCGAATTCCTCCTCTCCACTTATCCCCGTCGTGCCCTACAGGACGAGGCCCAATTCATCGTTGCGCAATCCTACTACGCCCAAGGGGAGTTGGGCGAGGCGAAGGAAGTGTTGGAGGAGCTCCTCTCCCGCTCCCCCAATTTCGAGAAGGCCCTGATCACCCTGGGGGAGATCGCCCAGAGCACGGGGGACTTCGAGGGGGCCCGCTCGTATTACGGGAGGGCGCTGAGGGTGATCGAGGGGAAAATCAAACGCCTGGAAAGGAAGCTCGTGAGGCCCCTCTCCGCGGAGGAGTTCGCGTCCGTCCGTACCGATCTCGAGAACCTTAAGCAGCTGAAGAGGCTCATCGAGGAGAGGCTCTCGAAGCTCCCTTGAGGTTTCGTGTTCGACCCGATAAGATCCCCTTCTGTGAACGGAGGTGACGTGGCTTTGACCCAACAGGCAGTGAGGCTCCCCAAGAGGGTCGGTCCATACATCCATGCCATAGGCCGCCGGAAGGAAGCCGTGGCCCGGGTTTACCTCAAGGACGGGGAGGGGAGGATCTGGGTCAACGGCTGTCCAGCGGAGGAATACTTCGCCGGTTTCGCTTTCCCCAAGGAGTACATCCAGCGGCACCTCCTCACCCCCTTCTACATCACCGGGACCATGGGCAAGTTCGACGTGAAGGCCCGGGTGGAGGGGGGCGGCATCACGGGGCAGCTGGAGGCATTGAGGCTCGGGATCGCCAGGGCCCTGGTCGGGGTGGATCCCGAGTTCAAGAAGCCCCTCAAGGACGCCGGGTTCCTCACCCGCGATGCCCGCGAGGTGGAGCGCAAGAAGTACGGGCGCCGCAAGGCCCGCAAGAAGGAGCAGTACTCCAAGCGGTGATCGATATGAAAAAGGATATCCACCCGAAGTTCTACAAGGCGGTGATCTACTGTTCCTGTGGGGCCAAGTACGAGACCCTCTCCACCAAGCCCGAGCTCCACGTGAACATCTGTTCCAAGTGTCACCCATTCTTCACGGGCGAGCAGAAGTTGGCGGAGATGGGGCGGGCCGAGAAGTTCGCCCGCAAGTACTCCCTCGGTAAGAAAGAGGGGTGACCACTTGGAGCTCGCCCGCCTTCCCTGGCCCGAGGCGAGGGAGGCCCTCAAGGGAGCCGGGGTCGGCCTTCTGCCCGTAGGCTCCACCGAACAGCACGGCCCGCACCTCCCCTTGGGGACCGATTTCCTCACCGCCGAATGGATCGCCAGGGAGGCCGCGAAACGCGGCGGTTACCTCCTTCTTCCCACGGTTCCGGTCGGGGTCTCCCGGCACCACCGGCAGTTCTGGGGGACCCTCTGGGTGGAACCCGAGGTCCTCGCGGCCTATGTGATGGGAATATCCCGGAGCCTCGCCTACCACGGCCTCAAAAGGATCGTCTTCGTGAACGGCCACGGGGGGAACACCGCGGCCCTCATGGATGCCGCCCATAGGCTGCGGGAGGAGGGGATCTTCGCCTACGTTTACGTGTGGTGGCGGGCGGTGGCGGGGAGGATCAGGGAGGTAATGGGCGACGCCGGGGGCCATGCCGGGGGAATGG
>JALVLL010000177.1 GCA_027027485.1 Candidatus Bipolaricaulota bacterium
CCCACTTGAGCCCGGTGGGGCAGCCCGCCCCGCCCCGGCCCCGGAGCCCGGAGCGCACCAACTCCTCGATCACTTCCCCGGGGGACATCCCCTCGAGCACCCTGCCCAGGGCCTCGTACCCCCCCGCGGCGATGTACTCCTCGATCTCCTCGGGGTCGATGAGGCCACAGTTCGAAAGGACGATCTTCACCTGGCGGGCGAAGAAGGGGATCTCCTTCGGGGCTGGGGCGCCCTCGGACCACATGAGTCTTTTCACGGGGCGTCCTTTAAGGAAGTGCTCCCGGACGATCTCCCGGAGGTCTCCGGGCTTCAGGCGCACGTAGAGGACCCCCTCGGGGTAGACCACCATCACCGGACCGAGCTCGCAGGGGCCCACGCACCCGGTCTCTATCACCCGGACCTCGCCGGTGAGGCCCTCCTCCGCCAGGGCCTCATGCAGCGCCCGCTTTATCTCGGAGGCCCCGGAAGAGAGACAGGCCGTTCCCGCACAGACCAAAACGTCTATCCTCGCCATCACCGGACCGCCTCGTCGAGTTCCTCCCCGTCCGGGCCGATGAGCTTCACCACAAGGGGCATCGTCCCCGCGGCGTGGACCGAACAGGAAAGGCAAGGGTCATAAGCCCGGATCCCTCCCTCCAAGCGGTTGAGGAACCCCTCGGTGAGCTTCCTCCCGTCGAGGTAGTGGGCCGCGATCTGCTGCACGGTTTTGTTCATCGCCAGGTTGTTGTGGCCGGTGGAGACGATAAGGTTCACCCACTGGATCACGCCGTTCTCGTCCACCCTGTAGTGGTGGAACAGGGTCCCCCGCGGAGCCTCGTGCACTCCAACTCCTTCGAGCTCGTTCACTCCGGCGTCGGCCTTGACTCTAGGGGAGAGGAGCTCGGGGTCGTCGATCATGCGCTCGATCCGCTCCAGGGCGCCCAGGATCTCGATGAGCCGGGCGTAGTGGTAGAGGAAGGAGGAGGTGACGGCCTTGCCGTCGTAGAGTGCGCGGAAACGCTGGAGGACCTCGTCGGCGAGGGGGGTTCCCATGCGCTCACAGGTGTTGAGCCGCGCCAGGGGGCCCACCCGGTAGATCCCCTCGGGGTAGCCGTACTCCCTGTAGTAGGGGAACTTGAGGAAGCTCCAGGGCTCCACCGCCTCGGCCAGGTACTCGTAGTAGCGCGCCGGGTCGAGGCCGTCGGCCACGATCACCCTCTCCGCGTCCACGAACCGGATCCTACCGGCGTAGTGCTCCCAGGTCCCGTCATCGGCCACAAGCGACATGAAGAGGCTTGGGAAGTCGCCGAAGGTCTTGATCTCTTCCCGCAGGCGGGGGAGGTTCTCCTCGAAGAGGGAGATGGTCCTGGTGATGATCCCCTTGGCCTCGGGGAGGCCGCGCTTTATCTCGTCCCGGCGCTCCTCGTCCAGGGGGTACTCCACCCCGCCGGGGACGGCCCATGCGGGATGGATCTTCCTTCCCCCGAGAAGCTCGATCACGCGCTGGCCGAAGGCCCGGAGCCTTATCCCGTCCCGGGCGATCTCGGGATAGCGCTCCACCAGGCCGAAGATATTTCTCTTGGCGGGGTCCTCGTCCCAACCCAAAAGGAAGTCCGCCGCGGAGAGGTGGAAGAAGGAGAGGGCGTGGGATTGGACTATCTGGCCCAGGTTCATGAGACGCCGGAGCTTGTGGGCCGCCTCGGGGACCCTCACCGCCAGGATGGCGTCACCGGCCTTGGCTGAACACAGAAGATGCGAGATGGGACAGATGCCGCATATCCGGGCCGTGATCCCGGGCATCTCCCAGAAGGTCCGGCCCCGGCAGAACCGCTCGAAGCCGCGGACCTCCGTGACGTGGAACTTGGCCTCCTTCACCTTGCCACCCTCGTCGAGCTTTATGGTGATGAGCCCGTGGCCCTCGATGCGCGTCACCGGGATCCTTATCGTCTCCATGGTCCTCCTTTCTAGCCGAACCTGATCTCCTCGCCCTCCAGGCGCGGCCTCCCCTCCTTGATAAGGGTGGCGAGGAACTTCCAGATGCGGTCCGCATCCGGCGGGCAGCCGGGGATGTAGTAGTCCACCTTCACGTAGGCCTGTAAGGGGAGGGCCTTGGGGAGGAGGGCGGGGACCTCGCCGTCCTTAAGGCCAGGGGGGTCATCGTCCCCGTATACCTCCCGGATGACCTCCTCCCGGGGGATGGGGTTCCTCATGGAGGCGACGTTCCCGGTGATGGCGCAGTCGCCGAAGGCGACGAGGATCCTGGCCTTCCTCCGCATCTCCTTGAGGAGGTGGAGCTGCTCGGTGGTGTTCACCGCCCCTTCCACGAGGGCGACATCGATGCCCTCGGGTATCTCCTTGGGATCGACGATGGGCGAGTAGACCACCTCGGCGAGCTCCGCCAAATCCAGGAGCCTCTCGTCCAGATCCAGGAAGGACATGTGACACCCGGAGCAGCCGGAGAACCACATGGTGGCCAAACGCACCTTAGGGGACACGCGGCCTCCTTTCCGTCACCTCTTCCAGGATCTCGGGGCGCTTGACCTGGGATGCGGTGGAGGCGCCCTTCTCGAAGAGCGCCCCGGTGGGGCAGGCCTGGACGCATTTCCCGCAGGAGGTGCAGGTGTCCGAGGCCCCCCAGGGGGCGCCGAGAGCCGGAGCCACCATGGTCTCGATCCCCCTGCCCTGGAAGCCCCAGGTGAAGGCGCCCTCGACTTCGGAGCAGGCCCGCACGCACCGCCCGCAGAGCACACAGCGGTTGTGATCGAGGCCGTAGTCCTCGTGGGTGAGGTCCATGGAGAGCCCGGGATACCGGTAGGGGAGTGTCACGTGGTCCATCCCGAGCTCCACCGCGAGGTCCTGGAGCTCGCAGTGGCCGCTTGCGACGCAGAAGGCGCAGATGTGGTTCCGCTCCACGAAGAGCATCTCGAGGACCAATCGGCGCACCCTCCGCAGCCGCTCGCTTTGGGTTACGATCTCCATCCCTTCCTGGACCTCGGTGGCGCAGGCGGGGACGAGCTTCCCCCTCCAGTTGGCCACCTCCACCAGGCACATCCGGCACGACCCCCGGGGCGAGAGGCCCTCGAGGTAACAGAGGGTGGGGATCCTTATCCCGTGCTCCCTCGCCACCTCGAGGATGGTCTGCCCCGGCCTCGCCTGTATTTCCTTCCCGTCGATCTTCAGGGCGATCATCCCCTCACCTCACGCACCTCGATGATGTGATCTTCGATGGGACGCCCGTTGACCACGTGCTCCACCACGATCCGGCGAGCGAGGCCCTCGTCCACCTCGCCGTACACGGTGACCCTTCCGGGCTCGTGGACCTCCACCACGGGCTCCTTCGCTGCCAGACCTCGCTCCCCGGTCTGGGTGACCAGGACATCGGAG
>JALVLL010000178.1 GCA_027027485.1 Candidatus Bipolaricaulota bacterium
CCACCGTGAGGTCCCCCTCGCGCTCCGAGAAGAGGAAGGGTATCCGGGGCCTGGCCGGGGGACGCCGGCTCTTTCCGTCCACGATCTGGCCCGAGATCCTGATCAGGGCCACGTACCGCCCCGGCCGCGGCGGCCTGGGCCTCGCCACGCGTCTTTTCGCCCTGGGCCAGGGGATCACCTTCCCGCCGAGGAGTTCCGGCAACTTCTCTTCCTCCGCTATCCCGTCCACAAGCCCCGCCTCGCGGGCCTCCTCGGCGGTGAGGGGGGAGGAATCGAAGAGCTCGGCCACGCGCTCCTTGGGTATCCCCCGATCGGAGGAGACGCCTTCCAGGATGTCGTCGTACAGGGAGTCCAGGAGCCAGTTGACCATCTCGCGCATCTCCGGGGACATCTCGCGGCGGGTGAGGGTATCGGCCGCGGTCTTATAGGGGCTTATCTGGACGAAGTCCGCCTCTATCCCCCAGCGGGCTAAGGCGTCCTTCAGGAAGACGAAAGACTGGACGATCCCCAGCGGACCCACGATCCCGCCGGGTTGGATCAGGATACGGCTCGCCGCCGAGGCGAGGTAATAGGTAAGGGTGTTGTAACCGCTCGCCCAGACCACAACATCCTTGCCCCTCTCACGGAGCTCCTTCATGAAGCCCCGGAGGTGCTGGACCTGCACCTGGTTTACTTCCAGGGGGCCGAGCCGGAACACGACCCCCTTTACCCGCCTGTCCCCTGCGATCCTGGAAAGGTCCCGCTTCAGCCCATCGAGGTTGGGCGGGGGCGGCGAGAACCAACGCCTCCAGAACGGCCCCTTGGGCGGGGGAAGGGTCTGGTAGGAGCCATCGAGGGTGAAGCCCACGTAGAACTCCTTCCGAGAAAGCTTCCGCGAAAGTTCCCTCAGTCCCCAAAAGAACACCCGCAGTGCCCAAACCACATACCCAACCGGCATGGCTTCCCGATTTTACTTGACAAGGGCCGAAGCTCACCGTGGGATTTACGGGATAACCTGGAAGCGAAGAAAGGAGGGGACATGGGCGCTGAAAAGCTTTTGGCTTCGAGGTTCGTTTGCGCGAAATGCGGGGGAAGCGGGGCCAGGGTGCGGAAGCTGGCCATGACTGGCGCAGGGATTTTCGATCGGATGCTGGATTGGCAGCGGAACCGGTACTACTTCGTCTCGTGCTCCCACTGCGGATACACCGAGGTCTACGACGCCGCGGTCCTCGACGGAAAGGGGGATTCCCTGAGGGACATCATCGATCTCCTCTTCGGAGGTTGAGGTCAGCGCTCGGCGAAGACGGAGCGGGCGCGCCAGAAGTACTCCGCCCCGGAAACGAGCGCCAAAAGCACCGCCAAGTACAGGAAGGCCATCTTGAGGGGATGAGACACCGTCCCCAACCCGAAGTGCCGTTCCACGAGGACCACCAGGACCAGAACGATATGCGAGGCCGTCTTGGCCTTACCCCAAGGTGAGGCCCCGAGCCCGAGGCCCCGCCCCACCGCCAGGATCCTGAGCCCCGTCACCAGGAACTCCCGGGCCAGGATCACGATCACCGGTATCGCCGGAAGGTTCCCGAATCCCACGAACGAGACCAGGGCGGCCATCACCAGGACCTTGTCGGCTATCGGGTCCATGAACTTTCCGAAGGGCGTGGTCTCGGCCCGCAGGCGCGCCAGGTACCCGTCCACCGCATCGGTGAGCGCGGCGAGGGCGAAGATCCCCAGGGCGATGAGCCCGAAAAGCGGGCCGTCCGCATAGAGGAAGAAGAGGAACACGGGGATCAACGCGACCCTGGCCAAGGTAAGCCCGTTGGGAACGTTCAGGATCATGCCCCCAAATTATCCTCCGACCCCGGCGGCATCAAGCTTTCCGGGCCGGGTATACTTTCCCGGCGATGGGTGAACTCACCCCGATGATGCGGCAGTACCACGAGGCCAAGGCCCGCTACCCCGATGCCATACTCTTTTTTCACCTCGGGGATTTCTACGAGACCTTTTTCGAGGACGCGGAGATAGTGGCCCGGGAGCTCGATATAGTCCTCACCAAGCGGGACGGCCACCCCATGGCCGGGGTACCGGTGCGCAAGGCCGACATCTACATCCAGCGCCTCCTCAAGAAGGGCTACAAGGTGGCCCTGTGCGATCAGCTGGAGCGGCCCGGGCCGGGGAAGAAGCTCCTCAAGCGGGGCGTGGTCCGAGTGCTCACCCCGGGCACGGTCCTCGAGGACGAGGGCCTCGAGGCCGAGAGGGATGCCTTCCTCCTGGCGGTCTTCCCCGGGGAGGGGAAGGTGGGGCTCGCCTGGTGCGAGGCGGCGAGCGGCGAGTTCTGGTTCGCCGAGGTGTCCGAGGGGGAACTCGAGGGGGTGGTCTCGCGCCTGGGCGTCCGGGAGGTCCTCTTCCCCGAGGGGCTCGAGCTGCCCGGTGATATCCCCGGGGCGCGCACCCCGCTCCCCGAAAGCGCCTTCTCCCCGAAGCGCCTGGAAGAGAGGTTCGGGAGCCTGGAGGTCCTCGAGGGGAGGGAGCTTTCCGCGCGGGCCGCCGGGGCGGTGGTGGCATACCTCGAGGAGACGTTGCGCTCCGTGGACCACCTCTCCCCGCCGAAGCCGTGGGGGCTCATGGACTCCATGGAGCTCGACGCCTTCACCCAAAGGGGATTGGAGCTCGTGGAGCCCTTGCGGCCCGAGTCCAAGCTCACCCTCCTTTCGGTCCTGGACCGGACGAAGACCCCCATGGGGAAGCGCCTCCTGCGGAGGTGGCTCCTGCACCCGTTGCGCGATCGCCACAACATCGAGGAGCGGCTGGATGCGGTGGAAGCCCTCTCGGGATCCTGGGATCTCGATGAGCTCGGCGAGGAGCTGAAGAAGGCGTGTGACCTCCCGCGGCTCCTGGGGAGGATCTCCGTGGGGCGGGCCAACCCCCTGGACCTCTCGCTCCTCCGCCGCACCTTCCGGGCCCTTCCCCAGATAGCCGAGATCCTCGAGGCCATCCCCACGCCCCCCGAGCTCCTGGCGGGATGCCTCCGGGACATCCGCGAGTCCCCGCTGGGGATAGCCGAGGAGCTCGAGCGGTTCCTGGTGGATTCACCTCACCCGAGCCCCGAGGAGGGTGGCGTGGTGAGGGAGGGCTACTCGCCGGAACTGGACTCGCTGCGGAAGGAGATCGAGGGGCTGCGCGCCGAGATCGCCGCCCTCGAACGAAGGGAGAAACGCAGGACCGGCATCCCCACCTTGAGGGTGGGTTACAACCAGGTGCTCGGGTACTTCCTCGAACTCACCAAAACCCACCTCGACAAGGTCCCGCCGGAGTGGCGCCGCCGCCAGACCCTGAAAGGGGTGGAGCGGTTCTCCTCGCCCGAGCTCGATGAGCTTGCGGACAGGATCTCCCAGGCCGAGGCCAGGGCCAAGGAGCTCGAGCGCTCGCTTTACGAGCGGATGCTGGAGCGGATCAGGGGGGAGATCCCGCGCCTCAGGCGCTTGGGGGATGCCCTCGCGGTGCTCGATGTCCTCAGGTCGCTGGCCCAGGCGGCGAAGGAGAACTCCTGGACACGCCCCCGGTTCACCGAGGCCCCCCGCATAACGATCCGCAACGGGAGACACCCGGTGGTGGAGAGGACCTGCGACTTCGTCCCCAACGACCTCGTGATGGACGAGAAGACCAAGCTCGCCATCGTCACCGGGCCCAACATGGCGGGGAAGTCGGTATTCCTGAGGCAGGTGGCCCTGATAGCGCTCCTGGCGCAGATGGGCTCCTTCGTTCCCGCCCAAGAGGCGGAGCTTCCCATCTTCGACAAGATCTACACCCGGGTGGGGGCCACCGATGCCCTGGCCGGGGGGCTCTCCACCTTCATGGCCGAGATGAGGGAGGCGGCCACCATCCTCTCCGATGCCACGGAGAGGTCGCTCGTGATCCTCGACGAGCTCGGGCGCGGGACGAGCACCTATGACGGCATGGCCCTGGCGTGGGCCATTGCCCGGTACCTCGTGGAAAAGGTGGGATGCAAGACCCTGTTCGCCACTCACTACCGGAGGCTCACCGAGCTCGCCGAAAGGGTCCCCGGTGTTGTGAACCTGCACGCGGCGGTGCGGGAATGGAAGGGGGAGGTGATCTTCCTCCACCGGATCCTCCCCGGGGTGGCAGAGAAGAGCTACGGAGTACAGGTGGCGAGGCTCGCCGAGCTCCCCGACGAGGTCATCTACGAGGCCGAGGAGGTCCTCGAGGAGCTGGAGAAAGGGGAAGTCCACGGACCGAGGGGAGGCGCAGTGCAGTTGCCCTTGTTTGCCCCCAAAGGGAATCATCCTCTCCTCGATGAACTACGGAAGTTGGAGCCTGAAAGGCTTAGCCCCTTGGAGGCCCTGGAGCTCCTCTTCCGTTGGAAGGAACGTTACGGGAAGTCCGGTTAAACTTTTTCCACCCATGGATTTCCTGAAGTCGGCGTTCGAGCTCCTTTCGGCCGGCCCCATCTGCGACACCTGCCTTGGTCGCCGGTTCGCGCGGCTCGGGGAATCCCTTTCCAACTCCGAGAGGGGCAGGGCCCTGCGGGTGCTTTGGGCCATGTCCCGCGGGACCACGGCGGAGGAGCCCGAACGCTGTTGGGTCTGCAACGGGGCGTTCCGCGAGGCGGAAAGGTACGCCGCAAGGGCTCTAGAGCTCGTCGAAGGCTACGAGTTCGAGACCTTCCTCTTCGGGGTCCACCTATCCCCCTACCACGAGGCGGTGGAGATCTTCCTCAAGGAACGGTTCCCCTCGCCCTGGGCCGAGCCCTTCCAACGCGACATGAACCGGGCCCTGGGCAGGGCCTTCGAGGAGCTTCTGGCACGGGAAGGCGGAGCCGCCCGGGTCGATTTCCGATATCCCCACGTGCGCTTCACCGTGGACCTCTGGAAGGGCGATGTCGAGGTTTACGTCGCCCCGGCCTACTTCTACGGCCGCTACCGGAAGCTCGTGCGCGGCATCCCCCAGACCCACTGGCCCTGCAGGGAGTGCGGTGGCAAGGGGTGCCCGCGCTGTAACTACACCGGGAAGATGTACCCCACCTCGGTGGAGGAGTTGATACTCCCGGCGTTCCTCGAGGCCTGCGGCGGGGAGGGGGGACACCTCCACGGGGCAGGACGCGAGGACGTGGACGCCCGGATGCTCGGCCGCGGCAGGCCCTTCGTGGTGGAGGTAGAGCGTCCGCGCAAGAGGAAGGTGGATCTCGAGGCGATCGCCGAGCGGATAAACCGGGAGGCCGCCGGGAGGGTGGAGGTCCTGGATCTCAGGCCGGCTCCCCCGGATCTCGTCCGCAAGGTCAAGGACCTGAAAGCGCGGAAACGCTACCGCGCCCTGGTGGAGATCTCGGAGCCGGTGGACGAGGAAAGGTTCCGGGAGGCACTCAAGAGGCTTTTGGGGGAGATCCGCCAGCGTACCCCCACCCGGGTGAGGCACCGCCGGGCGGATCTCGTCCGGGTGAGGAGGGTCCACGAGGTCTCGGGGAAGCTCCTTTCCCCCACGAAAGCCGAGGTGGAGATCCTCTGCGACGGGGGGTTATATGTGAAGGAGCTCATCTCGGGGGATTCCGGAGGGACGCGGCCGAGCCTCTCGGAGCTCCTGGGGACCGAGGCCCGGGTGGTGGAGCTTGACGTCCTGGAGGTCCTCGACGACCTTTAAGTTCCGAGGCCCTTTTTGAGGCCCTTCCGGAGTTCCCTGGCCACGAGTTCCAAAGCTTCCTGCAGGGAAATCCCTTTGAAGGAGCAGCCCGCGGCGCGGGGATGACCCCCTCCCCCGAGCGCCAGTGCGATCTCGCTCACGTCCACCCGGCCCTTGGAACGCAGACTCACGTGGATCTCCCCCTTGGGCCATTCCACGAGCAATGCCCCTACCTCCACGCTCCGCAGCGACATGATCTCGGAGATGAAGCCCTCGGCCTCGTCCCCCTCACAGCCGCACTTCCGGAAATGCTCCTCCGCGAGGTACGCGTAGGCGATCCTCCCCTCCTCCTCGAGCACCAGCGTCCGGAACATCTCGGAGAGGAGCCTCACGGTGTTCAGGGTGCGGTTCTCCAGGATGGCCTCGGCGATGGGGCGGATCCTTGCTCCGTAGCGGGATAGCTCCGCGGCCGCGGCGAAGACCCGCTCGTCCACATCGGCGTGGCGGAAAAACCCCGTGTCGGTGGCGATCCCCAAAAGGAGGAGCTCCGCGATCCCGGAGCTGTATCCATGGGGAAGGAGGATCTTCCCGAGCTCGTGGATGACCATGCAGGTGGCGGCTGCGTTCGGATCACAGAAGTTGAGCTCGCCGAAACCGGAGTTGGTGATGTGGTGATCGATCACCACGTCCGGCGGTCGGTTCGGGAAGAGTTCGGCTGCTTCCCCGACGCGGGAGATGTCCGAGGAGTCGACCACCACCACGGTGTCGAACCCCTGCCCACGGAGCTCGTTTACCCCCTTGACGACGGATGTCCCCGGGATGTAGCGGTAGTGACGCGGGATGTGATCGGGGATACAGGCCTCGGCTTCTATCCCAAGCTCCCGCAGGATCAGGGCGAGCCCCGCGGCGGATCCGATGGCGTCGCCGTCCGGCCTCACATGCCCCACCACCAGGGCCCGCTCGGCCCGCCTCAGGCGTTCCGCTATCGTCCCGAGGTCGGCCTTCAAAGGGGGCCTCCGGGTGCGTTTAGATCACGAAGGAACTCGGAGCGCAGGATCCCCATGAGGATCACGTCGTGGAACCTCCCGTCCCGATAGAGGGCTCTGCGCCGCACCCCCTCTCGCACGAACCCCGCCTTTTCATAGCAGCGGATGGCCCTATCGTTGAAATCGAAGACTTCGAGCTCAACCCGGTTCAAGCCCAGCTCGAGAAAAGCGTACCGGAGCATGGTCCTTGTGGCCTCGGTCCCGTAGCCTTTGCCCCAGTAATCCCGCTCGCCGATCACGATCCCGAGCTTCGCCACCCGATTCACCCAATCGATCCGGTGTAAGCCGATGTTACCGATGTGGACCCATTCCTCGCCTTCCCTGATCTCGATGGCGAGGACGATATCGTCCCGGCGGGAAGGGAGGGACTCCACCCAGCGTTCCTCCTCAGCCCGGGACAGGGGCCGATACATGGTGAGGTACCGGCGCACCTCGGGATCGTTGAACCAACGGAGGAACCTGGGGACATCCTCCCGCTCTATCGCCCGAAGCCGCAAAGCCTTCCCGTAGATCACTCGTCACACATCACCCATCACGCGTCACCGATTTGATATGGCGGGCGGCGAGGAGCCCGGTGACTGCGGCGAAGACAATCCCCCGGGAGTGGCCCGAGGCGTCCCCTGCGACATAGAACCCCGGGAGCTCCGTCTCCATGCCCTTCTTCACCCGGTAGCGGGTGTCGTAGAACTTGATCTCGGGGGCATAGATCAGGGTCCCATCGGCGGCGAGCCCGGGGATGATCCGGTCCAGCCGCTCCAGGGCCTCCACGATGTCCATCACCACTCGATGCGGCAGGGCCATGGAGATATCGCCCGGGGTGTAATCCTCCAGGGTGGGCTGGATGGGCACGCGCCGGATCCTCTCCTCGGTGGAGCGGCGCCCCTTCTTCAAGTCCTTTAGGCGCTGGAGGATCGGACGGCCGCCGCCGATGGTGGTGGCGAGCTTGGCGATGGCCCGGCCGTATTCGGTGGTGTCCTCCACAGGATCGGTGAGCTCGATGTGGACGAGGAGGGCGAAGTTGGTGTTCTCGGTCTTCTTGTCGTTCTCGGCGTGGCCGTTCACGAGGACGAACTCCTCGTAGTCCTCCCGCACCACGAACCCCCGGGGGTTGGTGCAGAAGGTACGGACCATGTCATCGTAGGTGGAGGTGCGCATACGGAACTTGGCGTCGTACATCACCTGCTCGATGGGCTCGTAGAGCTCGGCGGGGAACTCCACCCGTACCCCTACATCCAAGGGGCCGAACTGGGGCGCCACCCCCAGGGAGCGGGCCACGTCCCGCAGCCAATAGGCCCCGACCCTGCCGGGAGCGGCGATCACATAGCGGGCTTCGGCCTCGAGCCCTTCGCCCAACACCCGGAAGCCGTTCTCCCCCCGCTCGATCCGTTCCACCTTGGTTCCGAGGCGGAACTCGACCCCTTTCGCGAGGAGGTCACGGTAGAAGTTGTCGATCACCTCGCGGATGCGGGAGGTGCCGATGTGGCGTTGGCGTCCGGCGATGAACTCGATCCCCACCTCGGCGGCCTTCTTCTTGAGGGCGGCCAGGGCCTCGAGGTTCTCGCCGGAATACCGCTCCGGCGCGCCGTAGCGGGTGAAGGCCTCGTCCACCTCCTTGATCAGCGCCTCGAGCTCCGCGGGGCTGCAGCCGATGGCCGCGGGATCGCCCCCGATGCGGGGGGTGAGGTTGAGCTTGCCGTCGGAGAAGGTCCCGGCACCGCCTACCCCACAGGTGATGCTCTTGCGAGAGCGGGGATCGAGGCCCTTGTCCACCACCAACACCTCGAGCCCGGCCTCCGCGAGCTCCAGCGCGGCGAACATGCCCGCGGGGCCTGCCCCTACGATGACGACGTCGTATTTCATCGCGTCTCCTCGAGCGAGAGAGCTTGGAACCGAAATGCAATGGTACCCCCAAGCCTGTATCCCCGCACCTCTGCACGCAAAACATGGCTCCCCCTTGCCTTTTTCCCGCTTTTCAAGTAACATCCGCCGCCGAAAACGGGTGGACTTTGGGGCTCCCAAGCCTTGGTTCCCACCAGGGCTTTTTCTTTTTGCCCAAGGGAAGGAAAAGAAGGAGGAAGTATGCATAAAGAGCTCAGCATAAACCAGGTGCGCAACATCGGCATCATGGCCCACATCGATGCCGGGAAGACCACCGTCACCGAGCGCATCCTCTACTTCACCGGAAAGAAGCACAAGATCGGCGAGGTCCACGACGGCGAGGCCACCATGGACTGGATGCCCCAGGAGAAGGAGCGGGGGATCACCATCACCTCCGCCGTGACCTCGGTCTACTGGCGGGATCACCGCATCAACATCATCGACACCCCGGGACACGTGGACTTCACCGCCGAGGTGGAGCGGTCCCTGAGGGTGGTGGACGGCTCGGTGGCCCTCTTCTGCGCCGTGGACGGGGTACAGCCCCAGTCGGAGGCCGTCTGGCACCAGGCCGAGAAGTACCGCGTCCCCCGGATCGCCTTTATCAACAAGATGGACCGGGTGGGGGCCGACTTCCGGGGGGTGGTGGAGGAGATCCGCCGCGAGCTCGGCGCGAACCCCGTGCCGGTGGTCCTCCCCATCGGGAAGGAGGAGAACTTCCGGGGGCTGGTGGACCTCCTCGATTGGAGGGCGATCTACTTCGTGGAGGGACCGAAGGGGATAGAGCTCGAGTACGGCGATATCCCTGGAGAGCTCCTCCCCGAGGCCCGGGAGGCCCGGGAGAGGTTGCTCGAGGCCGCCGCGGAGGCCGACGAAGCGCTCACGGAGAAATACCTGGAGGGCGAAGAGCTCTCGCGGGACGAGATCGTGGCCGGGCTTCGGAAAGGGACTATCGCCGGGACCTTGGTCCCGGTTCTCTGTGGCTCCGCCTTCCGCAACAAAGGGATCCGTAGGCTCCTGGACGCCATCGTGGACTTCCTCCCTTCCCCCGCGGATCTACCGCCGGTGGTGGGGGAGTGGG
>JALVLL010000179.1 GCA_027027485.1 Candidatus Bipolaricaulota bacterium
CGGGCCCAATACGGGGGGGAAGACGGTAACCCTGAAGACCATCGGTCTTTTCACGCTCCTTGCCCAGGCCGGGATCCCCCTCCCCGCGTCTCCGCGGACGCGCCTCAGGGTTTTCAAGAAGGTCCGGTCCGATATCGGGGAGGAGCAGTCCATCGAGCAGTCTCTCTCCACCTTCTCCTCGCACATGGTAAACATCGTGGAGATCCTCCGGGAGGCCGATCCCGAGACCCTGGTGATCCTGGATGAGCTCGGGGCGGGGACCGATCCCCAGGAGGGGGCGGCGTTGGGCCTCGCGATCCTGGAGTACCTCATCGGGACGGGGGCCACGGTGGCGGTGGCGACCCACTTAACCCCCCTCAAGAACTTCGCCATCATGCACCCGGAGGTGAAGTCCTGCTCCATGGAGTTCGACCTGGAGACCCTCTCCCCCACCTACCGGGTGTTAGAGGGGGTCCCCGGGAGCTCCTGCGCCCTCATCATCGCGGAGCGGCTGGGATTGGACCAAGAAATCGTGGAGAAGGCCCGGTCCCATTTCTCCTCAGGCGAGGTGCGGGCCGAGGAGATCATCCGGGCACTAATGGAGGAGCGCTCTAAGTTGGAGCACGCGCGCAGAAAGGCGGAGGAAGAGCTTTCCCGGGCGAAGCTCCTGCGGGAGGAGTACGAGCGGAAGCTGGAGCGGCTGAAGGAGAAGAGGAAGGCCGAGCTCGGGCGGGAGCTTGCGAGGCTGGAAGAGGAGCTCCGGCGGGCGAAAAGGGAGATCGAGCGCCTGATCGCCATCGCCAGGGAGGGGGATCTTCCGTCCCGGCGGGCGGCCCTCAAGCGCCTTGAGGAGCTCTCCGGACGCCTGCGGGCCCTCTCCCCCGAGGAGACGGGGCCAGCGCCCAGGTTCGAGGTGGGCCAGCCCGTGCGGGTGAAGGCCACCCGGGCCACCGGTGTGGTGCGGGCGGTGGATGAGGACCGGGTACAGGTAGAGATAAAGGGAAAGAAGATCTGGCTCGATCCCCGGGGGCTCGAGCCCGTGCGGGCCGCGAAGAAAACACCTTCCCCGCCTCCCCAGCCCGAGGTCAAGGTGAAGGGTGGGGTGGATGTCGAGCTCTACGTGCACGGGATGAAGGTGGCCGACGCCCTGCGGGAGGTGGAGGCCTGGCTCGATAGGCTCCTTCTCGCCGGCTTCCACGTGGGCCACATAATCCACGGCAAGGGCACCGGGGCCCTGCGCCAGGCCATCCACGAGTACCTGAAGGAAGTCCCCTTCGTGAAGCGGTTCTACCTCGCTCCTCCAGAGGAGGGCGGCGAGGGGGTCACCATCGTGGAGTTGGAGTGATGGGTGACGAGAAGGAGGGGAGATGACGCGGGAGGAGGCATTGAAGCTCGTAAAGCAGAGGATCAGGAACAGGAACCTGGTGAAGCACTGCCTCGCGGTGGAGGCGGCGATGCGGGCCCTGGCCCCGAGGTTCGGCGGCGACCCGGAAAGATGGGGCCTGGCGGGGCTCCTCCACGATCTCGACTACGAGGAGACCAAGGACACGCCGGAGAAGCACGCCCTGGTCACGGTGGAGGAGCTGAGGAAGATGGGCTTCGACGATGAGGAGATCCTCAACGCGATCCTCGCCCATGCGGAGAAGAAGGAGCCCGAGACCCCCATGGAGTGGGCCCTGCACGCGGTGGATCCCCTGACGGGACTGATCGTCGCCGCCGCGTTGGTCCATCCCGAGAAGCTCTCCGGCCTTTCCACGAGGAACGTCCTCAACCGCTACAAGGAGAAAAGCTTCGCCCGCTCGGCAAGCCGCGAGACCATAGCCAAGTGCGAAAAGCTCGGGATGACCCTCGAAGAGTTCGTGGACGTGGTGCTTTCCGCCATGAAGGGGATCCGGGAGGAGCTCGGCCTCTGATTTCGGATTTAATCCCCTTCCCCCATCGAGGCTACTCCACACGGGGGTTAAGGTAAGGCTAGGGGAGGTCGACGATGGCGAGGTACATACCGTTCGCGATATCGGCGTTAGCGCTTGCGGCGGCCGTTGTCGCATTTGCTTCGGGGGAACACGAGGGACTCCTTCCCGCCGCGGCGGAGCTGTACCCGCAGCGGTACGAACTCCCGGTGCTGGAGGAGCTCATCTCCATCTACGAGGGAGCCTTGGAGGAAGGGGGGAACGATCCCGAGATCCTCCCGCGCCTGGCCCAGTTCTGGTATGAGCGGGCGATGCTGGTCCCCAAGGAGGAAAAGAAGGCCTGTTTCGAGCGGGCACGGGATTACGCCCTTAAGGCGCTCAGGGCCGATCCCGGGTTCGCGGCGCGGGAGAGGGAAGAGGGTCTCGTGGCGGCCATCAAGGCATCGGATGACAAGGCGGCCCTCCTCTGGTACGCCGCGTCCCAGGGTCAGCTTCTGGGGATGATCAACCCCCTCTCCGCCTTGAGGCTGATGAAGCCGGTGCGGGCCGCCTACGAGCGGGTGGCGGAGCTGGAGGAAACCTTCTGGGGTTGCTCCGCGCTCCACGCCCTGGGGGCCTTCGAGGCCAACCTCGCAACGAACCCCTTTGCCAGGCTCTTCTTCGGGGGGAGCCTCGAGAAGGCCCGCGGGTACTTCGAGCGCGCCGTGTCCCTCTGTCCGGATTACCTCGTCAACTACGTGGAATACGCCGCCAACTACGCCGTCTCCACCAAGGATGTCGAGCTCTTCCGGTCCTTGATCGAAAAGGCACTGCACGGCCCCATCGGCGACTGGCCCTTCTGGAACCGGATCGCTAAGATGGACGCGGAAGCCCTCATCGAAGAGCACCCTGAGCTCTGGGGAGAGGATGGGAGTCCTTGAGCGCTACGGCGACCGGAGGATAAGGGCACGGGCCAGGGAGAACCCGGCCCTGCGTGAAGTGCTCGAGTCTTCGCTTTCGGAGATAGAAGAGCTCCTCAAGGGCTGCGGCCGGGATTTCGTCCTCGAGGCCTTGGTGACGAGGTCCGGCGAGAACATGATCAGGATGCGGGTGCGTTACGCCTCGGCCGAGGAGCGGGACCGCCTCTGGGACCGCGCCGCCGAGATCCTGGAGCGACACCGTGCCGGACGCGACGTCCACATCCTCTGTGCCATCGCCCGCCTCCGTCCCTAAAGCTCGGCGCCCCTCTGGGCCTCCCGCTCCCTGATGCGTGAGATCACGTCATCGAGCGACTGGGGCCCGAGGTCCTCGCCGGTACGGAGCCTCAGCGCCACCTTTCCGGCCTCGGCCTCCCGGGGACCGCAGATGAGCATGTAGGGGATCTTCTGGAGCTGGGCCTCCCTGATGAGATACCGCAGGGTCTTCCCGCCCCGGGACCAGGACTCCGCCCGGATCCCCGCTTCCCGGAGTTTTTCG
>JALVLL010000180.1:0-10120 GCA_027027485.1 Candidatus Bipolaricaulota bacterium
GTCCTGGAGAGTTGGCTCCCGGGGCTTTACGGGGTGCTCGCCGACCTCTCCCCCTGGCGTGCGGAGCTCTCCGGGGCCGGCCTGGAGGTCGTGGTCTACCGGGGTAAAACGGTGGGGGTGCGGCTCCCCTGGCGGGGGGATGCCCTGGCCGCGGCCCCCGCGAGGATGAACCCCTCCGCGGCGCTTTCCTTCCTCAAGGCCATAGCCTCTCCTAAGCTTTCCGTGGTTCCTCAAGCGGTGGCGCCGGAGGTTCAGGAGACGATCCTCTCCATAGGCCCCATAAAGCTCGAGAAGCCCAAGACGAACTTGCCTTACGTGGACGGCGCTTTGGAGCTCCTCTTGGAGGCGGTGAAGCAGACCACGCCCACGGCGACGGGGAAGATCACCCCCCTGGCGTACCTCCCCTCCGCTGCCCGCGAGGCTATCGCCACGGTGGCGAAGCTCGTTGGGGTGCCGCTTTCGGCGGAGCGGGGCGAGATCACCCTGGTGATAAAGCCGCTTAGGCCCGGCGCCCGGGTGACGCCTTTGGGCGCCACAAAGTCCGAAAGCGCCCCCTCCGGGCTCCAGAAGATCACCGTTCCTTTGGGGAACCTGGAACAGGTGCTCAAGGACCTATCTTCCCGCTACGGGGGGCAGGTCCTCATCAAGGTCCCCGCTAAGCCCGTGCCCCTCGCGGTGACCTCTGAGGGGGTGTCCCTCATCGGGGCGGCGGCGTACCACAGCGCCGGGCACCGCGGCGCCGGGGTGAAGATCGCGGTGATCGACGTCGGGTTCCGGGGGCTTTCGGCCTCCCAGGCCCGGGGCGACTTCCCCGGATCGGTGGTCACCCGGGACTTCACCGGGAGGGGGATAGAGGCCGACTACTCCCACGGGACGGCGGTGGCGGAGATCATCCACGATGTCGCCCCCGAAGCCCGGCTTTACCTCATAAAGATAGGTGACGAGGTCGACCTGGATAACGCGGTCTCCTACTGTATCTCAGAGGGCGTGGACATCATCAACCACTCCCTCGGCTGGTACAACCTCAACTTCTACGACGGGACCGGCGTCTTGGGGGATATAGTGCGCCGCGCGGCCCAGGCGGGGATCCTCTGGGTCCAGGCCGCGGGGAACGAGGCCCTGCGCCACTGGGAGGGGACCTTCACCGATGTCAATTCCGACGCTTGGCTCGATACCGTGATCACCCTTTCGGCCCGTTCCGGCGACCCGATCCTCATCTACCTCACCTGGGACGGCTGGCCCACCACCTCCGACGATTACGACCTCTACCTTTATGGCCCTGACGGAAGCCTCGTCGCCTCCTCCACCAAAACCCAGGCCGGGACCGAGGAACCCACTGAGATGATCAACTACACCGCCCCGACCACGGGCACCTACACCCTCAAGATCAAGCGTGCCTCGGGGAGCCCGAGGCGCCTGGAGCTCTACTCCATCTACCAGGAGATCTCGCCCAACGTGCCGGAAAGCTCCCTCCCCGCCCCGGCCAACGCCCGGGAGGTCCTCTCGGTGGGAGCCATCGCCTGGGACCGCTATACCACCGGCCCCGTCGAGCCATACTCCTCCCGGGGGCCCACCAACGACGGCCGCACGAAGCCGGATCTCGTGGCCCCGGATAACGTCACCACCGGGGTGACGCCTTACTACAGCCCCTTCCAGGGGACCTCGGCCGCCGCGCCCCACGTGGCCGGCGCCGCGGCTCTTCTCCTCTCGGAAGATCCCTCGCTTAGCCTGAGTGCCCTCCGCTCGAAGCTCCTTTCCTCCTGTACCCCCATGGGCGATGCGAACACCTATGGGGCCGGGAGATTGGAGCTCTCGTATGCGCCGCCCACCCCGGCGCCGGTGGCAAACCCCGGTGGCCCCTATTCCGGGACCATGGGCATCCCCATCACCTTCGACGGCCGCGGCTCCACGGGCGATATCGTGGAGTACAAGTGGGACCTCGGCGACGGGACGGTAAAGCGCGGTGCGGTGGTACAGCATGCCTACTCCGCCCCCGGCACCTACACCGTGACCCTGACGGTGAGGGACTCCCAGGGGAGGGTGGACTCCGCCCAGACCACGGCCACGGTGGTCGAAGCCCCGAAACCGGATCTCATCGTGACCTCCTTCACCTACTCCCCTTCCTCGCCCCAAGTGGGCGACACCGTCACTTTTACCGTGGTGGTGGAGAACCGCGGGAACGCCTCCGCGGGAACGTTCGTGGTGGAGGTATCCGATGGCCGCTACGGGAGGAAGACCGTTTACGGCCTCGGCGCCGGGAGATCCGCGAGCCTGACCTTCGCGTTGCAGCTTACCCGGTCTTCGGAAACCTTCACCGCGCGGGCCGACATCTACGATCAGGTGGACGAGGCAGACGAGACCAACAATTCCCGCTCCGTCACCGTGACGGCCGTTGTGCCGCCCCGGGGCGAGCTCTCCACGGACAAATCCGCGTATCTCCCCGGAGAGACGGTGAACATCGTCTTCCGGAACACCGGCTCCGTGCCGATCGAGCTTCCCAACTCCGCTCCCTGGGAGATCTGGGACGCCTGGGGGCGCGTGGTCTACAGGCCCATGGCGGCCATGGTCATCACGCCGGTACAGCCCGGGACCTCCAAGGTATGGACCTGGAACCAGCGCGACTCCTACGGGAACCCCGTGCCGCCGGGCGACTACACCGTGAGGCTTGGGACGAGGAACGCCGGCGAGTTCACCGCTGACTTCTCGATACGGGCTCCGAGCCTGAGGGCAGAGGCCGGCGGCCCCTACTCCGGGATCGTGGGCGTCCCCATCACGTTCGACGGCCGCGGTTCAGTGGGGGATATCGTGGAATACCGCTGGGACTTCGGCGACGGCTCGTTCGGGACCGGTGCGGTGGTCCAGCACGCCTACTCCTCCCCCGGGACCTACACCGTGAGGCTCACCGTGCGGGACCGTTACGGCATGACCGACACGGACACCGCCCGGGTCACGGTCTCGGCCCCCGCGAAGCCCGATCTCGTGATCGAATCGATGACCTACGAGCCCGCAACTCCCAGGGTAGGGGACACACTGACCTTCCGGGTGCGGGTGAGGAACGTGGGCGGGGCCCGCGCGGGGCGCTTCTACGTGCGGATCCATGACGGAGCCGGCTACCAGCAGGGTTCCCTTTCCGGCCTTAACCCGGGCCAGGCATACACCCTTACCTTAAGGCTCCGCCTCACCCGAAGCCCCGAGACCTTCATCGCGGTAGTCGACTACTACAACCGGGTGGACGAGCTCGATGAAACCAACAACACCCGCTCGATAACCGTGACCGCTGTGGTGGTGAACCAGCCTCCCGTGGCCCGTTTCACCTTCTCGCCCACCTCGCCCAAAGCCGGCGACACCGTGAGGTTCGACGCCTCGGTCTCCCGCGATCCCGACGGGAGCATCGTCCAGCACCTCTGGGAGTTCGGCGATGGGACTACAGGCACCGGCAGGATCGTAACCCACGCCTATGCATCGCCTGGGACCTACACGGTGCGCCTCACGGTGCGGGATGACAAGGGCGCTACCGACACCGCCACGGCCACGATAAACGTGGGGGCCGCCCCTGGCCCCGGGCCGACACCGGGGACGCTCCCCGGGATGCCCAAATTGGACAAGCCGGGGATTTACGTATGGGGCGACCCGCAGGACCACTGGCACATCACCGTCTACGCCTCGCCCGATTGGCCCAACGCCCGCAAGTTCCAAGTCCAGATCAAGGCCACCGCGAGGTTACAGCTCCTTTCCGTATCCTCCGGCGCACCCAGGGCGAGCGCCGCGGCGGCCCAGATCGCCTGGAGCGGGACCATCCCGCCGGGCACCTGGTATGACCTCTCCTTCGATATCCAGGGCACCTACATGGAGCTCACCCTTTACCTGGACACCGATGGCGATGGCATCCCCCAGCCGAGGCGGCGTGCGGACCGAAAGAAGATCGTTTACATAAGACGTTGTAAGACGAACCCGCCCATGAACCCCTTCGTGATCATCGCCCCAAGGGGCATGGACGTGGTGCTTCCGTCCCAGAACTTCTACATCGGGTACTGCATAAGCGGGACCTTCCCGCGCTGTGCGGTGGTGAAGTGGCTCATAGAGTCCAGAGAGGAAGAGGCCGGATGCCGCTGAGCTCGGGGAACATCCACCAGAGAGTTGAAAAGGGAGGGGCTTGAGCCCCTCCCTTTTTTCGCTTGTTGACCCAAAAGCTGTGGAAGTCCTATAATGTTCACGGGATTCGGTTTGGGAACCGAGGAGGTGATTCGGGGAAATGAAGCGGGCTTTCGCGGTTTTTGGGATATTTCTCCTAGGTGGCTTTGTGGCCCTTGCTCTGTCGGACTTCCACGGGGACTTCTACTTCATGATACAACTCCTCCCCGACACCGAACTCTATAAAGCGGAGCTCGAATTGACGGCCACCATCGCCGGCTGGGATATCACCTCGGAATCGAAGCTCTACAGCGACGGTTGGCGCTACCAGAACTTCTACTTTGAGGGTATGCTCGGCCCGTTTGAGACTGAGGGAAAGATCTATTTCCACGCTCAAGATGTACGTTATCAAAAATTCTGGGTCAATTTCGAGGTGCCCCTCTCCGGGGAGGGCAACTACCTCCGCCTCAGCGTCAACCACTGGGCGAGCCCCGATGATTGGTTCGGCGCCGATTATTCCCTCTTCGGCAGATGGCCCTGTGCCGTGTGGTGGGAGGAACTCCTGCCCTGGGATGAAAAGGACGACATCTACGAAGGCGAGACCTTCTGCGTTCAGGGCCCAGTGGTGAGTTATTACTACCGTGGCGGTAATTGGGTTACTTTAAATGTAGGCGCTGATTATCCTGATCCGCGCTTCCTGGTTTACTTCACCGGCGAGGCCTTCGATGCCATGGTGGCCAAATACGGCCCCAACTTCTGGGAGGATCTCGTAGGAAAGTCTATTTGTGTTTGTGGTGAGATCACTGAGTATGAAAGCCCCAGAGGTGTTCTCAACCCTGAGATCGCATATTACGATCCAGAAGACATCGAGGACTTCAAGGTCGGTCCTTGTTGTGTCGAGCCCACCGCGGGACTCGGGCCTCTGATGATCTACCGCGCCAAGGCGAAGCTCTCCCCCATTACCCTTATCGTTGACTTCTTGGACTGCTGTGAGGGAGTTGCTTTCAGAAAGCTGGATCTTGGGCTCTCGGATATGACGCTCTGCTGTGGCATCACCTGGGATGCCGACCTAAGCTTCACCAAGTGCGGCTTCGAGAAGATCTCCTTTGCCTTCGAGAACTTTATCTTCCTCTGTTGCGATATCACCTTCGATGTGGAGGTCACCTTCACCGTGGATTCGAAGATCGTTGCCATCGAGCCTGAATGGACGAGCTTCGCCACCGGTTGCCTCGAGGTCTACGGCGATGTCCAGTGGTCCGACCATATCCTCGGCGGATTTGAGCTCTACGGCTTCTCGATTGAGTGCTCCCTCGATTCGGTGACGTTGAGGGCCATCACCGCTTTCGATCCCGACAAGGTGGAGGAGCTCACCGACATCACCTTCTACACCAATGAGTTCGAATACCTGGGGATCGAGTACACCGGTGCCGGTTGTTGTGGCGGAGAGCTCAGTTTCACGAGCGGCTTCTGGTTCGGGACGGCCGGGACCCTCTTCGATCTACAGCGCGCCCGGTTCGAACTCGAGATCCCCATCTACGACGGCTTCACCGCCATCGTAAAGGGTCAGTGGGATCTCTCGGTGCCCGAACTCGACTGGTTCGATATCGGCTGGAAGATCGAGTTCTGAAGGAAAAAATGGTGTTCTCTGGGGCGGGCGGCTTCGCCCGCCCTTTTTTATTCCCTTAAGGAGCGGACAACCCGTAGGTTCACCACATCGGCTTCCTCGCCGTCGAGCTTTTCCTTAGGGGTCTCGAGGATAAAGGGGAGCCCCCGCAGCGCCGGATGGTTCACCACAAACTTGAAACCATCTAGACCGATCTCCCCACGCCCAATGTGGGCGTGGCGGTCCTTGTGCGAATCGAAGGGATAGACCGAGTCGTTCAGGTGCACAAGCCACAACCTCTCCAACCCCACGGCGCGATCGAGCTCCGCCAGGGTCCCATCGAGGCCCTCCAGTGTGTGAATCGGGTAGCCCGAGGCGAAGGCGTGGCAGGTATCTAGGCAGATCCCCAGGCGCTCATCGCCTCCAGCCCTAGCGATGATCTCGGCGAGCTCCTCGAAGCGCTTGCCCACGGTATCCCCGGCGCCGGCGGTTAACTCCAACATCAGCCGTACCTCTGGATAACGCTCCCACTCCGGCGACCCTTTGAGCTCCCTCAGGGCTTCCACCACCCGCGCGATCCCGGCCTCCAGGCCCGCTCCCTTATGGGAGCCGATGTGAGTCACCACATCGGTTATCCCCAGCTCCCCGGCCCGCTTCACCTCCTCCCGAAGCGATTCCACCGATTTCCTCCAGAGCCCGGGATCCGGGCTCGCCAGGTTCAAAAGGTAGGAGGTGTGGATCACAAAGTACTCGACCTCGGAATTCCGCCATCGTTCCTTGAAGGCCTCGGCCTCATCCGGCTTCAGGGGTTTCATCTTCCACGAGCGGGCCGAATGTGAAAAGATCTGCACCGCGTTTATCCCGAGCCGCTCGGCCTCGTCGATCACCGCGGGAAATCCCTTTCCGATGGAGAGATGGCACCCAAGGAGGAACCTTTCTTTCGGCATGATCCCCCTTCCGGACCGGGTTTTTTATCTGAGCAGGGTGATGATGGAAACGACGACCCCGGTTTGAACCACCAACAATCCCGCTACCCACTTGATGAGGCTAGACTTCACCTGTTCGATTTCTTTCTGCAGCGAAAGCCGTACTTGCTCGATCTCCTTTTGGAGAGAAAGCCTCACCTGTTCGATCTCCTTTTGGAGGGCGAGCTTGGTTATCTCGAGTTCATCTTTGGTGGCAAGGCCTTTGAGGTCGTCCTTGGTGGCCAGGACCTGGAGGTCGCTTTTGGTGGCGACCCCGAGGATATGGCGCTCGAGCTCCTCTATCACCTCGGCGAGGACCCGCGCCTTTTCCTCATCGTCCTTAAAGGCCTCGTAAACCCGCGCTGACAATTTCATCGCGATCTAGGTTAGCCACTTTCCATATCCCCAACAAGACCTCCCCATCACACATCACCCGTCACTGGTTTCTGCCGCAGCAATGCTTATATTTCTTGCCCGAGCCACAGGGACAGGGGTCGTTCCTTCCTATCTTCTTTTTCTTCTTCACGGCGGTCCCCGTCGCGGCCTTCGCCGAGGCGGAAGGGGACACGGGCCGCGGGAGGGGAGGGCGACCGGCCCTTCCCCTGGCCCCGGGGACGGGGATCGCCGGCGCCTCCCTTACCATGAGCTTGGGCGAAAGGAGGAACCGCACCACCTGCTCCTCGGCCCGGAGGATCATCTCCTGGAAGAGCCGGTGCGCCTCCCGCTTGAACTCTATCAGAGGATCGCGCCCGCCGTAGGCCCGTAGATAGATCCCCTCCCTCAGGTCATCGAGCTCCAAAAGATGCTGGCGCCAGTTTTCGTCCACCGTCCGCAGGATCACGATCCGGGCGAGGATAGGGAAGTGCGGCGAGAGCCTCTCCCTCTGGTGCTGGAGCTGTGCCCGCAACATCTCCCGCACCCGCTCCACGAGCTCCCCGTAGTCCCCATGCTTCCCCAGCTCCTCGGGCGAAGGGGGAACGGAAAGCACTTGGGAAAGCTCCCTCGAGAGGCCCTTCAGGTCCCACGTGCCCGGATCCGTCCCTCTGGAGGCGTGGCGCGAGCAGACGAGCTCGGCGTACTCGGAAACGATGTCCTCCAGGTACCTGAAGAGCTCGGTGTTATCGGGCTCCTCGCCCGGGGCGGGGAGGAGGAACCGCTCCCGAATAGTGTAGATGGCTTCGCGCTGTTTGGCCATGATCTCGTCGTACTCAAGGAGCCTCTTCCGGATCTCGAAGTTACGTTCCTCCACGCGTTTTTGAGCCCGGCGGATGGCGGAGGTGAGCATGGGGTGTTCTATGGGCTCGCCCTCTTTGATCCCCAGGCGGTCCATGAGGCTCGCCAGCCTATCCCCGCCGAAGATACGGAGGAGGTCGTCTTCCAGGGAGAGGAAGAACTGGGCCGAGCCGGGATCCCCCTGCCGGCCGGCGCGGCCCGCGAGCTGGTCGTCGATCCTGCGGGCTTCGTGACGCTGACAGCCGATCACATGGAGGCCGCCCTCATAGATCTCGTCCCGCCACTCCTCCTCCCGGAAGGGCTTTCCGGTCTCCTTGCACCACTTCCTGACCTGGGAGAGGACCCAGCGGCCGTAAGGGCTGTCGGGATCGGCCTTCTTGACGATCCTCTTCCTTTCCTCCTCGGCCTCCTTTTTGTACTTCTCGAGGAGCTCCCGGTACTTCTCGGGCTCCTCCTTGGGATCGGCCTCCTGGCGGGCGCGGTACTCGGGGTTGCCGCCGAGGAGGATATCGGTGCCGCGGCCCGCCATGTTGGTGGCGATGGTGATGGCGCCGTAGCGGCCCGCCTGGGCAATGATCATGGCCTCCTTCTCGTGGTATTTGGCGTTGAGGACCTGGTGGGGGAGCTTCCGTTTCTTTAGGAGTTTCGAGAGGTACTCGGAGTCCTCGATGGAGGTGGTGCCGATGAGGACGGGGCGGCCCTCCTTGTGGAGCCTCTCCACCTCCCGCACCACCGCCTCGAACTTGGCCTTCCGGGTGCGATAGATCACGTCGGGGAGGTGCTTTCGGATCATGGGACGGTTGGTGGGGATCTGGACCACATCTAGGCCGTAGATCTCCTTGAACTCCTGCTCCTCGGTCTTGGCGGTGCCGGTCATCCCCGCGAGGCCCTTGTAGAGCTTGAAGTAGTGCTGGAGGGTGATCTGGGCCAGGGTCTGGTGCTCGCGGCGGATGGGGACGCCCTCCTTCGCCTCGATGGCCTGATGCAGCCCCCCGGAGTAGCGGCGGTCGGGCATGAGCCTGCCGGTGAACTCGTCCACGATGATCACCCGGCCGTCCTTGACGATGTAGTCGCGGTCGCGCTTGAAGAAGACCCGCGCCCTGAGCGCCGTCTCGAGGTAGTAGCGTGCCATGGTGGCCCGGGGATCGGCCAGGTTATCGAATTTCAAGAGCTTCTCGGCCTTCTCGATCCCCTTGTCGGTGAGGGTGAGGATCTTGCGCTCCTCGTCCACGGTGAAGTCCTCGCCCTCATTGAAGAGCCGCGCGATCTTGGCGAACTCCCGGTACATCCGCGCGGTGTCCTCGGTAGGGCCGGAGATGATGAGCGGGGTCCGGGCCTCGTCGATCAGGATGTAGTCGATCTCGTCGATGATGGCGTAGTCCAGGGGGCCTTGGACCTTCTGGTCCCGTGATAAGACCATGTGGTCCCGGAGGTAGTCGAACCCGAACTGGGCGTTGGTCCCGTAGACGATGTCGCACTGGTACGCCTTCTTCCGCTCCTCGGGCGGGGTGTCCTCCTGCAGGAGGCCCACGGAGAGCCCCAAGAACTCGTAGACCGGTCCCATCCAGTAGCGGTCGCGCTTGGCGAGGTAGTCGTTGACGGTGACGATGTGGACCTTTCCCACCAGGGCGTTGAGGTAGGCGGGCATGGTGGCCACCAGGGTCTTCCCCTCCCCGGTCTTCATCTCGGCGATCCGGCGCTGATGCAGGACGATCCCGCCCAGGACCTGGACGTCGTAGGGATAGAGGCCGATGGTGCGCTTGGCCGCCTCCCTGACCACGGCGAAGGCCTCGGGGAGGATATCGTCAGTGGTCTCTCCCGACTCGAGCCTCTCCCTGAAACGATCGGTCTGGGCCCGGAGCTCCTCATCGGAAAGCCCCCTCGCCCACTCGGCCCGGGCGTTCACTTCCCGGAGGATGGGCATCAGTTTCTTGAGCTTCTGCTCGTTGCTTTGGCCGAGGACCGTCTCGGCTATCTTCTTCAACTTCAGCATCGCGGAGTCACTCTAAATCCACCCCAGGGAGGTTTCAAGGGACAGCACCCGGGGCCGCGGCTCGATCGGGAACAAAAAAGAGGGCGCCATATCGGCGCCCTCCTCGAAACCACAAGAAGGGGAACTTCATTCCTTTTTCACGAGTTTCAACTCGTAACAGCCGGATTCGCCGCACTCCCTGTAGGAGGTGAGGAT